>NZ_JAMJFM010000042.1:0-86281 GCF_023544705.1 Streptomyces sp. MCA2 | reverse complement strand
AAACCGGACCGAGCCCCTCGCTCATGGGACGATGGGGGAGACGTCACATACCCGAGTCCCGCCTACCCGCGTTCACTGAATGGACCCTGCGTGCCCGCGACCCCTACGAACGTGCCGGAGCCGAGCCGTACCGATCCGGCCCTCCTCCGTAACTTCTGCATCATCGCGCACATCGACCACGGCAAGTCGACGCTCGCCGACCGGATGCTCCAGCTCACCGGTGTCGTCGACTCGCGGCAGATGCGCGCGCAGTACCTCGACCGCATGGACATCGAGCGCGAGCGCGGCATCACGATCAAGTCCCAGGCGGTCCGTCTGCCCTGGGACCCCACCGAGGGTGAAGAGGGAAGTGGCACGACCCACATCCTCAACATGATCGACACCCCGGGCCACGTCGACTTCACCTACGAGGTCTCCCGCTCGCTCGCCGCGTGCGAGGGCTGCATCCTCCTCGTCGACGCCGCTCAGGGGATCGAGGCCCAGACCCTCGCCAACCTCTACCTGGCGATGGAGCACGAGCTCACGATCATCCCCGTCCTCAACAAGATCGATCTGCCGGCCGCCCAGCCCGAGAAGTTCGCCGCCGAGCTGGCCAATCTGGTCGGCTGCGAGCCCGAGGACGTCCTGCGGGTCTCCGCCAAGACCGGCGTCGGCGTGCCCGAGCTGCTGGACAAGGTCGTCCGCGAGGTGCCGTCCCCGGTCGGCGTCAAGGACGCCCCCGCCCGCGCGATGATCTTCGACTCGGTCTACGACGCCTACCGCGGTGTCGTGACCTACGTGAAGGTCGTCGACGGCACGCTCCGCAAGCGCGAGCGCATCAGGATGATGTCGACCGGCGCCGCTCACGAGCTCCTGGAGATCGGCACGAACTCTCCGGAGATGAAGGCTTCCGACGGCCTGTCCGTCGGTGAGGTGGGCTACCTGATCACCGGCGTGAAGGATGTCCGGCAGTCCAAGGTGGGTGACACGATCACCCAGCTCAACAAGGGTGCCGAGGAGGCGCTCGGCGGCTACAAGGACCCCAAGCCGATGGTGTTCTCGGGCCTGTATCCCCTGGACGGCTCGGACTACCCGGAGCTCCGCGACGCGCTGGACAAGCTTCAGCTCAACGACGCCGCGCTGGTCTACGAACCGGAGACCTCCGCGGCCCTGGGCTTCGGCTTCCGCGTCGGCTTCCTGGGTCTGTTGCACCTGGAGGTCATCCGCGAGCGCCTGGAGCGTGAGTTCGGCCTCGAACTGATCGCGACCGCGCCGAACGTGGTCTACCGCGTCGACATGGAGGACGGGGTCGAGCACGAGGTCACCAACCCGAGCGAGTTCCCGACGGGCAAGATCGACAAGGTGCACGAGCCGGTCGTACGGGCCACGATCCTGGCGCCGAGCGAGTTCATCGGCGCGATCATGGAGCTGTGCCAGAACCGCCGCGGCAACCTGCTCGGCATGGACTACCTCTCCGAGGACCGCGTCGAGATCCGCTATACCCTCCCGCTCGCCGAGGTCGTCTTCGACTTCTTCGACCAGCTCAAGTCCAAGACCCGCGGCTATGCCTCGCTGGACTACGAGCCCACCGGCGAGCAGGCCGCCGACCTGGTGAAGGTCGACATCCTGCTGCACGGCGACAAGGTCGACGCGTTCTCCGCGATCTGCCACAAGGACAAGGCGTACGCGTACGGCGTGCGGCTGGTCGCCAAGCTGCGGGAGCTGATTCCGCGGCAGAGCTTCGAGGTGCCGATCCAGGCCGCCATCGGCGCCCGGGTCATCGCCCGTGAGACGGTCCGCGCCATCCGCAAGGACGTCCTCGCCAAGTGCTACGGCGGTGACATCTCCCGTAAGCGGAAGCTGCTGGAGAAGCAGAAGGAAGGCAAGAAGCGGATGAAGATGGTCGGCAGCGTGGAGGTCCCGCAGGAGGCCTTCATCGCGGTGCTGTCCTCGGACTCCGACGGCGACGCGAAGTCGAAGAAGTAGCGCGTCACCCGCATCAGCCGCACCCACGGCCCCACGAGCCGTGAGAGGACGTAGCCGCGAGGCGACGAAGTGGTGAGGCGGCGAAGCGGAGCGGCCGCCGGATGGAGCGGTCGTAAGGCAGTGGAACAGGGTGCCGGTCCCCATGGCGGGGGTCGGCGCCCTGTCGGCTTTTTCCCGTTCGCCGGCGCGAATGCGGGGCGCGGCGCCCGAGTGGGGGCGGATGGTGTGATCCGTCCCACCTGGGAGCGGCCCGGTAGGGGTGAGGGACGAGGCGCGCTATCGGGCGTTGCGGGTGCTACGTACACCTATCGCACTGGTCACATCGTGAACCAGTAGGTCGTAGCCCCTTACGCGTCGGCGCCGCGCGCTCTAGTCTGATCACTGCTCAAAGGTTACTCGCGAGTCACCAGCAACGAAGCGGGCCCCGGAGGACGCCGTGACGGACACCCACACGCTGATCGAAAACCGGCCGCCTTCGGTGGCCCACCTCTTCCTGGAGCGGGTCGCGGCCACGCCCGATATCGAGGCCTATCGCTATCCGGTCCCCGCGTCCAAGGCCTCGGCCCCGCCCGGACAGGGAGGCGCCCCGGCCGGCCAAGGGGCGGACGACTGGAAGGTGCTCAGCTGGGCCCAGGCCGCGGAACGGGTCTACGCCATGGCCGCCGGGCTCATCGCGCTCGGCATACTGCCCGAGGAGCGGGTGGCGCTGGCCGCCAACACCCGCGTCGAGTGGATCCTCGCCGACCTCGGTGTGCTCTGCTCCGGCGCCGCCACCACCACGGTCTACCCCAGCACCAACACCGAGGAGACCGCCTACATCCTGGCCGACTCCGGCAGCCGGGTGCTCATCGCGGAGGACGCCGGACAGCTCGCCAAGGCGCGTGAGCGGCGCGCGGAGCTGCCCGAGCTGGCGCATGTCGTCGTCATCGACGAGGCCGGCGCGGAGCCCGCCGAGGGCGACCCGGAGGGCTGGGTGCTCACCCTGGCCGAGCTGGAGAAGCGCGGCACCGCCTATCTGGAGGACCACCCGGAGTGCGTCAAGGAGCGGATCGCCGCGCTGCGCGCCGACCAGCTGGCGACGCTCATCTACACCTCCGGCACCACCGGCCGTCCCAAGGGCGTCCGGCTGCCGCACGACTGCTGGTCGTACATGGCCCGCGCGATCCAGTCGACCGGCCTGGTCCATGAGGACGATGTGCAGTACCTCTGGCTGCCGCTCGCGCATGTCTTCGGCAAGGTGCTCACCGCCGGGCAGATCGCGACCGGCCAGGTGATCGCCGTCGACGGCCGGGTCGACAAGATCATCGAGAATCTGCCGGTCGTCCGGCCCACGTACATGGCGGCCGTGCCGCGGATCTTCGAGAAGGTCTACAACGGGGTCGCGGCCAAGGCCCGCGCGGGCGGCGGCGCCAAGTACAAGGTCTTCCAGTGGGCCGCCGAGGTGGCCCGCGAGTACGCCAAGGTCTCGCAGGACAACTTCCGCCGCACCGGCAACGCCTCCGTGCCGTTCGCGCTGGGTGCCAAGCACAAGATCGCCGACGCGCTCGTCTACAGCAAGCTGCGGGAGGCGTTCGGCGGCCGGCTGCGCGCCGCGGTCTCCGGCTCGGCCGCGCTCTCGCCGGAGATCGGCTACTTCTTCTCCGGCGCCGGCATCCACATCCTGGAGGGCTACGGCCTGACGGAGTCCAGCGCCGCCAGCTTCGTCAACCCCGGCGAGGCCTACCGCACCGGAACGGTCGGCAAGCCGCTGCCCGGCACCGAGGTGCGGATCGCCGAGGACGGCGAGATCCTGCTGCGCGGCCCCGGCATCATGCAGGGCTACCACGGCCTGCCGGACAAGACCGCCGAAGTCCTGGAGGAGGACGGCTGGTTCCACACCGGTGACATCGGTGAGCTCTCCCCGGACGGCTATCTGCGGATCACCGACCGCAAGAAGGACCTGATCAAGACCTCGGGCGGGAAGTACATCGCGCCGGCGGAGGTCGAGGGCCAGTTCAAGGCGGTCTGCCCGTTCGTCTCCAATGTGCTGGTGCACGGCGCCAACCGGAACTACTGCACCGCGCTGATCGCCCTCGACGAGCCCACGATCCTGGCCTGGGGCAAGGAGCACGGCCTGGCCGGCAAGGAGTACGCCGATCTCGTCGCCACCGACCAGGTCCGCGAGCTGATCGACGGCTATGTCGAGCGGGTCAACGAGGGGCTTCAGCGCTGGCAGCAGATCCGCAAGTTCCGGCTGCTGCCGCGTGACCTGGACATCGAGCACGGCGAGGTGACCCCCAGCCTCAAGATCAAGCGGCCGGTGGTGGAGCGGGCGTTCAAGGACCTGCTCGACGAGATGTATGCGGGGGCGCGCGAGGCGTAGCCGCAGGGGCGCGGCGATACGGGGCGGGCCGGGTCGGCGCGCCCCTGCCGCCGCGCCCGTACGGGTGAAGCCGGCGGCCGGCGGGAACCGCGGCCGCCGCTGAAGTTGTCCGTACAGGTTCCCCCGGCGCCCTTGCGTACGCGCCGGCCAACTCCCGCGGCGCGTCAGCCGAATTGGCCGCTGTGACCACCGACTTCTGTGACTCAGTGCTTATGTCTGCGCTCGTTCTGTCACTCTGTCGTTGGCGCATCCGGCGCTGTAGCGGAGCTGCTCGGGAGTTGCTCAATGCGGACGACAACTTCGTCTCCACGGGACGACGACGTCACGGCGACGCGCGGGACGAGGGCGGGAGGGTCCCGTGGCGGACCCTCGGCCGGGCCTGCCGACGGGGCCGCGGCCCGTTCCCGGTGGGCCAGCCTGCCCGGTGATCCGCAGGCCGCTGCCGCCGCCCGCCGGTTCGTCCGCGGCGCGTTCGCCGACTGGGCCGACCAGCGGCTGCCCGGCGCGGAGCGGCTGGCCGGCCGGCTCGCGGACGAAGCGGTGCTGCTGGTCAGCGAGTTGGTGACGAACGCGGTGGTGCATGCGGGCACCACCGTCGAGCTGCGCTGCCGGCTGGAGCCGGAACGGGAGCCGGGCGCGGAGGCCTACGGGGGCCGGAGCGGCGAGCCCTGCCCGGCGCCGTACGGGGACGTCCCCGCCCTGCCCGGCGCCGGCCTCGACGCCGTACCCGGCCCCGGCCTGCTCGTCGAGGTGTCCGACCATCACCCCACCCAGCCGGTCCGCGCCCACGAGGACAGCGCCGCATCCGAGAACGGCGGCCACGGGCTCCAGCTGATCAGTGCCGTCGCCGAGTCCTGGGGCGTCACCTACCGCCGGGCCATGAAGACCGTGTGGTTCCGGCTGCCCGTAGGAGCCCGGGACGGTGCCCGGCCCGAACCGGAGCTCGCCTTCGACGACCAGCTGCTCCAGCACGGACTGCGGGCCGCCGAACTCCTCGCCCCGGCGCCGCGCCGGTCCGCCCGGCCGGAACAGGAGGCCGACCGCGTCGACAACGGCGCCCTCTCCTTCCTCGCCGAAGCCTCCGACCTGCTCTCCGGCCAGCTCGACGCCGATCAGGTCGCCGCGCTCGCCGCCCAGTTGATCGTGCCGCGGCTCGCCGAATGGTGCGCGGTGTGGCTCTACGACGGCGACGCCGGCGCCCCCGGCCGCGGCATCGCGGCGGACGGCGAGGAACAGCGGCTCGCCCGCGTCTGGCACACCTGCGAGAGCCGGATCGACGCGCTGCGCACGGCGCTGGAGAAGCAGCCGCCGGAACTCCCGGACAGCGGCTCGCCCAACGGTGCGCCCGGCGCGGTCCCCTGGCCCTGGCCGTACGAACCGAGCGGCTACGGGCCGGGCGGCGCCGCACTGGCCTGCCCCCTGGTCGCCGGCGGCCGCCGCCTCGGCACCCTCCTGCTCGGCCGGGGCGGCCTGCCGCGCTTCCCCGACGAGGTCGTCGGCCTGATCGAGGACCTGGGCCGCCGGGTCGCCCGCGCGGTGGCCACCGCCCGCGCCTACAGCCGCCAGGAGCGGATCAGCCAGGTCCTCCAGCGCCGTCTGCTGCCGCGGGGGCGGGCGCAGGTCCCCGGCGTGGAGTCGGCGGTGGTCTACGAGCCGCGTGAGGGCGCCTGGGCGGGCGGCGACTTCTGGGACCTCTTCGACGCCGGGGACGGCCGCTGGTGCTTCGCCCTCGGCGATGTCTGCGGCAGCGGCCCCGAGGCGGCCGCGGTGACCGGGCTGGCCCGCCCGGTGCTGCGGCTGCTGGCCCGCGACGGCTTCGGGGTGGCCGCGGTGCTCGACCGGCTCAACAAGACCATGGCGCGGGAGGCCGCGGACTCGGTGGCGGCGGTCGCGGCGGCGGTGGCGGCGGCCGGCGCCGGGGCGGAGGCGCCGGTCGAGATCCGCGAGGAGGGCGAACAGGCCCGCTTCCTGTCCCTGCTCTACGGCGAGATCGTCCCGTACCCCGGCGGCTCCGGGGGCGCACGCTGCACCCTGGCCAGCGCCGGCCATCCGCTGCCGCTGGTGCTGGGCGCGGACGGCACGGTCCGGGTCGTCGCGGCGCCGCAGATGCTGCTGGGGGTGGTCGAGGACGCGGCGTACGTCAGCGAATCGTTCGACCTCTGCCCGGGGGAAACGCTTCTGTGCGTCACCGACGGGGTGACCGAGCGGCGCTCGGGGCGGCGGCTCTTCGACGACGAGGACGGTCTGGCCACCGCCCTCGCCGCGGGCGTCGGCCTGGGCGCCACCGCCCTCGCCGACCACATCCGCAACACCGTCCACGCCTTCGGCCCGATCCCGCCCGACGACGACCTCGCCCTGCTGGTCCTCCAGGCGGCGGGGCACGGGGTGCCCTAGGGCACACCGGCGCCGGACCGGCACCGCCCCGCCATGACGGACAATGGTTCCCATGCCTTCCGCACTGCCTGATGGTGAGCCGATGCCCGAGGACGGGGCGCTGCCCGGTCATACCCCGGCGGGTGCCGCCGGCCGGCCCCTCGGCTTCTATCTGCATGTGCCGTACTGCGCGACCCGCTGCGGCTACTGCGACTTCAACACGTACACCGCGAGCGAGCTGCGCGGCTCCGGGGGCGCCCTGGCCTCCCGCGACAACTACGCGGACACCGTCGTCGACGAGATCCGGCTGGCCCGCAAGGTGCTGGGCGACGACCCGCGCCCGGTCGAGACGGTCTTCGTCGGCGGCGGCACCCCGACCCTGCTGCCCGCCGCCGATCTCGGCCGGATGCTGGCCGCGATCCGCGAGGAATTCGGCCTCGCGCCCGGTGCCGAGATCACCACCGAGGCCAACCCGGAGTCCGTCGATCCCCGCTACCTCGACGAGCTTCTCGCGGGCGGCTTCAACCGGGTCTCCTTCGGCATGCAGAGCGCCCGGCAGCACGTCCTGAAGATCCTCGACCGTACACACACCCCGGGCCGCCCCGAGGCCTGCGTCGCCGAGGCCCGCGCGGCCGGTTTCGAGCACGTCAACCTCGATCTGATCTACGGCACCCCGGGCGAGACCGACGACGACTGGCGCGCCTCCCTCGACGCCGCGCTCGGCGCCGGCCCCGACCATGTCTCGGCCTACGCCCTGATCGTCGAGGAGGGCACCCAGCTGGCCCGCCGGATCCGCCGCGGCGAGGTCCCGATGACCGACGACGACACCCACGCCGACCGCTACCTCATCGCCGACGAACGCCTCGCCGCGGCCGGTTTCACCTGGTACGAGGTCTCGAACTGGGCCACCACCGACGCCGCCCGCTGCCGTCACAACGAGCTCTACTGGACCGGCGCCGACTGGTGGGGCGCGGGCCCCGGCGCCCACAGCCACGTCGGCGGCGTCCGCTGGTGGAACGTCAAACACCCCGGCGCCTACGCCCAGGCCCTCACCGAAGGCCGCTCCCCGGGCGCCGGCCGCGAGATCCTCTCGGACGAGGACCGCCGGGTCGAACGCATCCTCCTGGAGCTGCGGCTCTCGGACGGCTGCCCGCTGGACATCCTCGCGCCGGCGGGGACGCGGGCGGCGGCGCGGGCGCTGGCCGACGGCCTGCTGGAGGCCGCGCCGTACGAGGCGGGCCGGGCCGTACTGACACTCCGCGGGCGGCTGCTGGCGGACGCGGTGGTGCGGGATCTGGTGGACTGATCACTCGACTGAGGGATCTCACCCCGAGACCCCCGGCCGACGTCAGGCCGCACCGCCGGCCGTGACGAAGTCGATCAGCTCCTCCACCCGCCCCAGCAGCGCCGGCTCCAGGTCCTTGTAGGAGCGCACGCAGGACAGGATCCGCTGCCAGGCGGCGCCGGTGTTCTCCGGCCAGCCCAGTGCCCGGCACACGCCCGTCTTCCAGTCCTGGCCGTGCGGGACGGACGGCCAGGCCGCGATCCCGACCGAGGACGGCTTCACCGCCTCCCAGACGTCGATGTACGGGTGGCCCACCACCAGCGCGTGGTCACCGGTCACCTCGGCCGCGATACGGGACTCCTTCGAGCCGGGCACGAGATGGTCGACGAGGACGCCGAGACGGGCGTCAGGACCGGGGGAGAAGCCGCGGACGATCGCGGGCAGGTCGTCGATGCCCTCCAGGTACTCCACGACGACGCCCTCGATGCGCAGGTCGTCGCCCCACACCCGCTCCACCAGCTCGGCGTCGTGCCGGCCCTCCACATAGATGCGCCCGGCGCGGGCGACCCGTGCGCGGGCGCCGGGCACGGCGAGTGATCCCGATGCCGTCCGCGTCCGGGTGGTGGCCGCCGGCCGGCCCTGGGGGCGTACGAGAGTGACCACCCGCCCCTCCAGCAGGAAGCCGCGCGGCTCCATGGGGAAGACCCGGTGCTTGCCGAAGCGGTCCTCCAGGGTGACCGTCGGGCCCTGTGCGGTCTTCTCGCAGCGGATCACGGCGCCGCAGAAACCCGAGGTGACCTCCTCGACGACCAGATCGGGCTCGGCCGGCACCTCGGGCGCGGGCTGCTGCTTCTTCCAGGGCGGGGTGAGGTCGGGGCTGTAGCGCCTGTTCTGCATCGCGTGGGACCTGTTCTCCGTTGATCTTTGTTTGTATGCAGTCGTGGGGAGGGCGGGCGGTGGTCAGGACGGGGCGACGCCGAAGCGGGTGGCCAGGGCGTCGCGTTGGGCACGGACGAAGCGGGCGTCCACCACGGCGCCATGGCCGGGAACGTACCGCGCGTCCTCGCCGCCGAGGGCCAGCAGCCGGTCCAGCGCGCCGGGCCACTGCTGCGGCAGTGCGTCGTGGCCCGCCTGGGGCTCCCCGGACTCCTCGACCAGATCGCCGCAGAAGACGACCTCCGGGTCTCCGCCCCGGCCCGGTACCAGGACCGCCAGATCGTGGGCGGTGTGACCGGGGCCGACATTGGCGAGCAGCACCTGCCGGTCGCCGAGCTCGACGGTCAGCTGGCCGTGGACGTGGTGGTGCGGGGCGACCAGCAGATCGGCGGCCTCGGCGGCGGCGTCCCTCTCGACGCCGTGCCGCATCGCGTCGTGCCGCAGTTCGTCCTTGCCGCGGCGCAGCAGCTCGCTCAGTCCGGCCGCGCCGAAGACCTCGACGCCCGCGAAGGCGGCGGTGCCCAGCACATGATCGAAGTGGGGGTGGGTGAGCGCGATATGCGTCACTTCCCGGCCCAGCACGCCGCGGATCGCACGCCGCAGATCCGCGCCGTCGCGCAGGGTCGCGCCGGTGTCGACGATCATGACGCCGGTGGTCCCCGCGATCACCCCGATCGTCTCGTCCCAGCCCGGCATACGGCGCCTGGCGACACCGTCACCGAGTCGTTCCCAACCGGCCTCTTCCCAAGCAGTGTGCATACCGAGACGCTAGCGCCATCGCGATAGCGTTGCCCGACAGATCGGCCGAACACGGTCATCGGGCGGGTGCTGTGCGCGGCTGCCCTTGCCGTGTCCGTGCTACCCGGCCGTACACTGGCTCAGGGTCTGGCACTCGGCCCGTGTGAGTGCCAGGAGAGACGAGACGGCGGACGGCCGGACTGGAGGTGCGCGGGATGCTCAGTGAACGCAGGCTGGAGGTGCTGCGCGCCATCGTCCAGGACTACGTCGGGACGGAGGAGCCGGTCGGCTCCAAGGCGCTCACCGAACGCCATCAGCTCGGCGTCTCCCCGGCCACCGTCCGCAACGACATGGCGGCCCTGGAGGACGAGGGATTCATCGCCCAGCCGCACACCAGCGCCGGGCGCATCCCGACCGACAAGGGCTACCGCCTGTTCGTCGACAAGCTGGCCGGCGTCAAGCCGCTGTCCAGCCCGGAGCGGCGGGCGATCCAGAATTTCCTGGACGGCGCCGTCGACCTCGACGATGTGGTGGGCCGCACGGTCCGGCTGCTGGCGCAGCTGACCCGGCAGGTCGCGGTCGTGCAGTACCCGTCCCTGACCCGGTCCACGGTCCGGCATGTCGAACTGCTGGCGCTGGCCCCGGCCCGGCTGATGCTCGTACTGATCACGGACACCGGACGGGTCGAGCAGCGGCTCATCGACTGCCAGGCGCCGTTCGGCGAGGCCTCGCTGGCGGACCTGCGGGCCCGGCTCAACAGCAGGGTCGTCGGCCGCCGGTTCGCGGATGTGCCGCAGTTGGTGCAGGATCTCCCGGAGTCCTTCGAGCAGGACGACCGCGGCACGGTCTCGACAGTGCTGTCGGTGTTGCTGGAAACTTTGGTGGAAGAGACCGAAGAGCGGCTGATGATCGGCGGTACCGCCAATCTCACGCGCTTCGGGCACGATTTCCCGCTGACGATCCGGCCGGTGCTGGAGGCCCTTGAGGAGCATGTGGTGATGCTCAAGCTGCTCGGGGAGGCCAAGGACTCGGGCATGACCGTACGTATCGGGCATGAGAATGCCCACGAAGGCCTGGCGTCCACATCGGTCGTCACGGTCGGCTACGGTTCGGGCGACGAGGCAGTCGCCAAACTCGGCGTGGTCGGACCGACCCGCATGGACTACCCCGGAACGATGGGAGCGGTACGCGCAGTGGCACGTTACGTCGGACAAATCCTCGCGGAGTCGTAAGTGGCCACGGATTACTACTCGGTCCTCGGCATCAGCCGTGACGCCTCGCAGGACCAGATCAAGAAAGCCTTCCGCCGGCTGGCGCGTGAGCTGCACCCGGACGTGAACCCGGATCCCAAGACCCAAGAGCGGTTCAAGGAGATCAACGCCGCTTACGAGGTCCTGTCGGACCCGCAGAAGAAGCAGGTCTACGACCTCGGCGGCGATCCCCTCTCGCAGGCGGGCGGCGGCCAGGGCGCGGGCGGCTTCGGCGCGGGCTTCGGCAACTTCTCCGACATCATGGACGCCTTCTTCGGCACCGCGTCGCAGCGCGGACCGCGCTCGCGCACCCGCCGCGGCCAGGACGCCATGATCCGGCTCGACATCGAGCTGAACGAAGCGGCCTTCGGCACGACCAAGGACATCCAGGTCGACACCGCCGTCGTCTGTACGACGTGCACGGGTGAGGGAGCCGCGCCGGGTACCTCGGCGCAGACCTGCGACATGTGCCGCGGCCGCGGTGAGGTCTCGCAGGTCACCCGGTCCTTCCTCGGCCAGGTCATGACGTCCAGGCCCTGCCCGCAGTGCCAGGGCTTCGGCACGGTCGTGCCGACCCCGTGCCCCGAGTGCGCGGGCGACGGCCGGATCCGCTCCCGCCGCACCCTGACCGTCAAGATCCCGGCCGGTGTCGACAACGGCACCCGCATCCAGCTCGCGGGCGAGGGCGAGGTCGGCCCCGGCGGCGGCCCCGCCGGCGACCTCTACGTGGAGATCCACGAGCTGGCGCACTCCGTCTTCCAGCGGCGCGGCGACGATCTGCACTGCACGGTCACCATCCCGATGACAGCGGCGGCGCTGGGCACGAAGTGCCCGCTGGAGACGCTGGACGGGGTGGAGGAGATCGATGTCCGGCCCGGCACCCAGTCCGGCCAGTCGATCCCGCTGCACCAGCGCGGAGTGACCCATCTGCGCGGCGGCGGCCGGGGCGATCTCATCGTCCACGTCGAGGTGCAGACACCGTCCAAGCTCGACCCCGACCAGGAAGACCTGCTGCGGCGGCTGGCCAAGCTCCGCGGGGAGGAGCGGCCCACGGGGCAGTTCCAGCCCGGGCAGCAGGGTCTGTTCTCGCGCCTGAAGGATGCGTTCAACGGGCGATAGCCCCAGGTGGGCCCGGGGGCGAAGCCGTTCCCCGGGCCGGTGCGGCGGTCGCCGCCCCGGTTCGGAGCGGGGCGGTGGGCGTGACACGATGTGCTCATGCCCACCGCACTGACCGAGCTGTGCCGCTACCCGATCGTGCAGGCCCCGATGGCGGGAGGCGGCTCAGGACCCGAGCTGGCCGCCGCCGTCTGCGGCGCCGGCGGTCTCGGCTTCCTCGCCGCCGGCTACAAGACCGCCGACGGCATGTACCAGGAGATCAAGCAGCTGCGGTCGCTGACCGGCCGGCCCTTCGGCGTCAATCTCTTCATGCCGCAGCCCTCGCTGTCCGACAGCTCCGTCGTCGAGGTCTACCGCGAGCAACTCGCGGGCGAGGCCACCTGGTACGAGACGGAACTCGGCGACACCGACGGGCCCATCGACGACGGCTACGAGGCCAAGCTCGCGATCCTGCGGGACGACCCGGTGCCGGTGGTCTCCTTCACCTTCGGCTGCCCCTCGCGTGCGGTCCTCGACGCCTTCGCCAAGGTCGGCACGTACACCATCGTCACGGTCACCACCGCCGCCGAGGCGCAGGCCGCACAGTGGTCGGGCGCCGACGCGGTGTGTGTGCAGGGCGTGGAGGCCGGCGGCCACCAGGGCACCCACCGCGACGATCCGCACGCCGACGGGACCGGCTCGGGGCTGGGCCTGCTGGCGCTGCTCGGCCAGGTCCGCGAGGCCGTGCAGATCCCGGTGATCGCCGCGGGCGGGCTGATGCGCGGGGCGCAGATCGCGTCGGTGCTGGCCGCCGGGGCGAGCATGGCGCAGCTGGGCACCGCCTTCCTCGCCACCCCCGAATCGGGCGCCAACCCGCTGCACAAGCAGGCACTGACCAACCCGCTGTTCACACATACGGAGTTGACCCGGGCGTTCTCCGGGCGGCCGGCGCGTGGGCTCGTCAACCGCTTCCTGCGCGAGCACGGCCCGTACGCCCCGGCCGCCTACCCCGCCGTCCACTACCTCACCTCCACCGTGCGCAAGGCCGCGGCCAAGGCGGGCGACGCCCAGGGCATGAACCTGTGGGCGGGGCAGGGGCACCGGCTGGCCCGGGAACTGCCCGCCGGGCAGCTCGTGGAAGTACTGGCGGTCGAACTGGACGCGGCGCGCGCCGCGTTGAGCCGACCGGGCGCCGGCAGCGCCTCATGACCGCGCCGGTTTTCCTCGTCGATTCGCTCGCGGACGTACGGGCCGGCGGCACGCTCACCCTGGAAGGCCCCGAGGGCCGGCACGCGGTGTCGGTGCGCCGGCTGCGGGTCGGCGAGGAGGTCGTCCTGACGGATGGTCACGGCGCCGGGGCGCACGGCACGGTCGCCGCCGTCGAGGGGAAGGACCGGCTGACCGTCGCGGTCACCGAGCTGCGCGGTGAGGCCCCGCCGCACCCCACGATCACCGTCGTCCAGGCGCTCCCCAAGGGCGACCGCGGCGAGCTGGCCGTCGAGACGATGACCGAGACCGGTGTGGACGCCATCGTGCCCTGGGCGGCGGCGCGTTGCGTGACCCAGTGGAAGGGCGAGCGGGCCGCGAAATCGCTCGGCAAATGGCGCGCCACGGCCCGCGAGGCGGGCAAGCAGTCACGCCGGCTGACCTTCCCCGAGGTCGCGGACCCGCTGACGACCAAGCAGGTGGCCACCCTGCTCGCCGACGCCGACTTCGCGGCCGTCCTCCACGAGGAGGGCAGCTCCCCGCTCGCCACCGCCGAACTCCCCGCCGAGGGCCGGATCGTGCTCGTCGTCGGGCCGGAAGGCGGTGTCTCCCCGGAAGAGCTCACCCTCTTCGCCGAGGCCGGCGCCAAGCCGTACCGCCTGGGGACGACCGTGCTGCGCACCTCCACGGCCGGCACGGCGGCGACGGCGCTGCTGCTGGGGCGCACGGGGCGCTGGAGCTAGGGGCAGCCCCCCGGAACTGGGGGGGCGTCCCCGGGGCGCACGGCCCCCGGGACGCCCTGCGGAGCGACCGGACCCGGCCGCTCGTCCCGTCAGAGCAGCTCCGCCGCCAGCGTGATGTTCTTGACGCCCGCCAGCGCCTGGCTCACCGGGCAGTTGGCCTTGGCGTCCTGGGCCGCCGCCTGGAAGTCCTCCTCGGACAGGCCGGGGACACGGGCCTTGACGGTCAGCGCGATGCCGGTGATGCCCTCACCGGGCTGGAAGGTGACATCGGCCCGGGTGTCCAGGGCCTCGACGGTGTACCCCTTGCCGGCCAGGCCGTGCGAGAAGGCCATGGAGTAGCAGGAGGAGTGGGCCGCCGCGATCAGTTCTTCGGGGCTGGTGACGCCGTTGGGCTGCTCCGCGCGGGCGGGCCAGTTCACGTCGTACGTACCGAGCTTGGAGGACTCCAGGGCGACGGTGCCCTTGCCCTCCAGGAGGTTGCCTTCCCAGTGGGTCTCGGCGGTGCGCGTGGTGGCCATGGTGCATCACTCCTGGTGGTGGGTGGGCGACAGCGGTTCTGCGGGCCAGCTTAGTGATCCCGCGGCGTGGTGCCGGGCGGTACGTGCCCCGCCGGGAGGCCCCCGGCTCCCTTGGCAGCCCCAGCCCGCGGCGAAGCCCGTGCCCCCACCCCCGGTCACTGCAACCCCCCGACGGTGCCGCCCGATAGCATCCGAAGGTCGTACGCACCGTGTGTACGGCGGATGACTCGGGAGGAGCCACCGGTGGCGGGAGAACCGCAGGCCGATTGCCTGTTCTGCAAGATCGTGGCGGGGGAGGTGCCGGCGACCATCGTCCGGGAGACCGAGACCACCGTCGCGTTCCGCGACATCAACCCCCAGGCCCCGACGCACATCCTGGTGATCCCCAAGGTCCACTACGCGAACGCCAGGGAGCTGGCCGCGGCCGAGCCGGCGATCGCGGGCGATGTGCTGCGCGAGGCCGGAGTGGTGGCCGCGGAGGAGAAGGTCGACACGACCGGCTACCGCATCGTGTTCAACACCGGGCCCGGCGCCGGCCAGACCGTCTTCCACGCCCATGCGCATCTGCTGGGCGGCTGCGACCTCCAGCGTCTGGTCTGACGGGGCCGACTTGTCCGTACGCGAACTGGTGGTCCTCGGCACCGCGAGCCAGGTACCCACCCGGCACCGCAACCACAACGGCTATCTGCTGCGGTGGGACGGCGAGGGGATGCTCTTCGACCCCGGCGAGGGAACGCAGCGGCAGATGCTGCGCGCCGGGGTCGCCGCCCATGACCTGAACCGGATCTGTGTCACCCACTTCCACGGTGACCACTCGCTGGGCCTGGCCGGGGTGATCCAGCGGATCAACCTCGACCGGGTGCCGCATCCCGTCACCGCCCACTATCCCGCCAGTGGACAGCACTTCTTCGACCGGCTGCGGTATGCCACCGCCTACCGCGAGACGGTCCAGCTGATCGAGCGGCCGGTCGCCGCCGACGGTGAGCTGGACCGCTCGAAGTCGTACGTCCTGGAGGCGCGGCGGCTCTCGCACCCCGTCGAGTCGTACGGCTACCGCCTCGTGGAGCCGGACGCCCGCCGGATGCTGCCGGAGCGACTGGCGGCGCACGGCATCGCCGGGCCGGACGTCGGGCGGATCCAGCGGCTCGGCGAGCTCAACGGCGTCACCCTCGACGAGGTGAGCGAGCGACGCCCCGGCCAGCGGTTCGCCTTCGTCATGGACACCCGGCTGTGCGACGGCGTCCATGCTCTGGCGGAGGGGGTGGACATGCTGGTCATCGAGTCGACGTTCCTGGACGAGGATGTCCAACTGGCGCTCGATCACGGCCACTTGACGGCCGGGCAGGCCGCGGAGGTGGCCCGGCGGGCCGGTGTGCGGCATCTCGTGCTGACGCACTTCTCGCAGCGCTACGCCGACCCCGCGGAGTTCGAGCGGCAGGCCCGCTCGGCGGGCTACACCGGCGAACTGACCATCGCCCAGGACCTGTCGCGGGTGCCCCTGCCCAAGCGGCGCTGAGGGCAACGGGGGCGCTGGCGGCAACGGTGGCGCCCGCAACGGCGCGGCCCGTCCGCAACGGTGGCGACCACAACGGCGCGGCCCGTCCGCCCGCAAGGCGGACGGGCCGGAAGGCCGTCCTACGGCAGGTAGTACATCGGGTTCGGCAGCTTGAACGTCCGGTCGCCGGCGCCGCCGCTCAGGTCGCTGTACTGGTCCCCGAAGTTGGCGACGACGTCGTAGCCGAGGGACTCGATGTGCTTGCGGGTGCCCGACTTGTACTCGACCGTCGTGCAGGTGGCGCCGCAGGGCAAGTAGGCCGGGGGGTTCTCCTTGTTCTTCAGGTAGACGTGCCGGCGGTCCAGGGGGACCCCGTAGCCGACGTTCTTGAGGTTGCGGACGCTCCAGTCGCGCTGCGCCTCCTTGCGGCCGGTCAGGAAGAACACCTCGGCACCCTTGGCGTGCGCCCAGTTGACGAGCCGGTTCATGCCGAACACCGGGTCCATGTCGGTGTGCTCCAGGTACTTGTCCTGGCTCTCCTCGGTGTAGTGGAAACCCACCTGGAGCTCGTAGTTGTAGGTGAGCAGGGTGGTGTCGTCCATGTCGAGGACGATGGCCGGCTTGACCGGCTCGGACTGCTTGCCCGCCCGGTCGTGCCGCGCGAGGGCCTTGGACAGGTACGTGCGGGCCTTGGCCTCGATGCCGCGGACCTGCCGTGCGTAGTTGCTGTGCGGGGAGGCGTAGTGCTCGCCGTCCGCCGTCACCGTGTCGCCGTAGTACGCCTTGATCTTGTCCTGTACCTGCGTGAGGTTGGGGATCTCCTTGTCGGTGCGCGGCACGGAGTGTTCGGCGGTGGCCTGGCCGACGCCGAAGACCGCGGTGCCGGCGACGAGGGCGGCGACCGTGGTGGCGCCGAGGCGGGCCCTTCGGGAGAGGGCGGGGCGGAAACGGGTGGGGCGGGGCATGCGCGGCTCCTCCGGGAGTCATCAGGGGACTCCGTAGGTCTAACAGAGCCTCAATTCGGTATCTACGCGCGAAGATTCAACCCTTGGCAAAGGCTCGTGCGGTGCGGGCTCTTGACGGTCGCGAGGCGAGATCCCTAACCTCCACATCCATCTGTAGACACCATCTACATATGAAAACAGCCCTCGATCGCGTAGGAGCCTGCCGGATGACGGATGCCAAGAACCGCCTCACGATCACCGAAGTCCGGCTCACCCCGATCCTGGTGGCCGATCCGCCGCTGCTGAACACGCAGGGCGTACACCAGCCGTACACCCCCCGGCTGATCATCGAGCTGATCACCGAGGGCGGCGTCACCGGCCTCGGCGAGACCTACGGGGACACCAAGTACCTGGAGCTGGCCCAGCCGTTGGCCAGTGCGCTGATCGGCCGGTCGGTCACGGACCTGAACGCTCTGCCTGCGCTCGCCGCCGAGGTGTGCGGTGATTCACCGGCCGCGACCGGCGCCGAGGCCGTGGACGTCGGCGGGCTGCGCGGCGTCCAGACCGCCGACAAGCTGCGGCTGTCCGTCCTCTCCGGCTTCGAGGTCGCCTGCCTGGACGCCTGGGGCCGGTCCGCCGGACTGCCCGTGCACGCCCTGCTCGGCGGCAAGGTCCGCGACCGCGTGGAGTTCAGCGCCTACCTCTTCTACCGCTGGGAGGAGCACCCCGGCGGCCGCGGGGAGCGCGACGACTGGGGCGCGGCGCTCGACCCGGCCGGTGTCGTCGCCCAGGCCCGCCGGTTCGCCGACACCTACGGCTTCACGTCCTTCAAACTCAAGGGCGGGGTCTTCGCACCCGCGCAGGAGGTCGCCGCCATCCGGGCGCTGGCCGCCGCCTTCCCCGGGCAGCCACTGCGGATCGACCCCAACGGCGCCTGGAGCGTACGCACGTCGCTGGAGGTGGCGTCCGAGCTGGGCGACGTCCTGGAGTACCTGGAGGACCCGACGAGCGGCGCCGCCCGGATGGCGGAGGTCGCGGCCGGCACCCCGCTCCCGCTCGCCACGAACATGTGCGTGACGACCTTCGACGAGATCGCCGGGGCGTTCACCCGCGGCGCCGTCCAGGTCGTGCTCAGCGACCACCACTACTGGGGCGGGCTGCGCGCCACCCGTGAACTCGCCGCGGTCTGCCGCACCTTCGGCGTCGGCCTGTCCATGCACTCCAACACCCACCTGGGCATCAGCCTCGCCGCGATGACCCAGGTCGCGGCCACCGTCCCGCACCTCGATCACGCCTGCGACAGCCACTACCCCTGGCAGACCGAGGACGTCCTCACCGAGCGGCTCACCTTCCGCGACGGCCGGCTGGACGTCGGCGACGCCCCCGGCCTCGGCGTCACGCTCGACCGCGACCGGCTCGCCGTACTGCACCGCCGCTGGCTGGACGACGACGGCGGCCTGCGCGACCGCGATGACGCCGCGGCGATGCGGCGCGCCGACCCGGCCTGGGTCACCCCCGCCCTTCCCCGCTGGTGACCCCCGGGGGCCCGCCCCTGCTCCCCGGCCGCCCCCGGGCGGCCGACGACGACGGAGTCGCAGGTGAGCACCGCCCCGGACCACCCGCCTCCGGCAGCCCCGGGGCCCGCAGGCGGCCCGTACCGCCGACGATTCCGCAGAGCTATGTGGACGCCCGGATCGCGGCGCCCGCCGTCGTGCTCGTCAACTCCCTGGGAAACCTCGGCGGGTTCGTCTTGCCGACGGCCTTCGGGATCCGCCAGGACGCCACCGGCCCGACCCGCGGCGGGCTGATCGGGTTGTCGGTGGTGGGCGTCCTGGCGGCGGTCGGCGTCGCGCCGGTCCGCGGTGGCGGGCACCAGGAGCGGGCGCGCGGCCGGCGGCCATCGGCCAAAGATCACGGACCCGGCCGTGGTCCTGTGCGTGGTGGCCCGGCACGCGTACGGTGAGGCACGGATCGGTGGCGGTGCGCCACAGTGGTCCCGTAGGTGATCTGTGAGAGGGGCTGTCCCGATGGCACAGGAAGTGCGCGGCGTGATTGCGCCGGGGAAGAACGAACCGGTCCGGCTGGAGACCATCCTGGTGCCGGATCCGGGTCCCGGCGAGGCCGTGGTGAAGATCCAGGCGTGCGGGGTGTGCCACACCGATCTGCACTACAAGCAGGGCGGCATCAACGACGACTTCCCGTTCCTGCTCGGGCACGAGGCGGCCGGTGTCGTGGAGTCGGTCGGCGACGGGGTCACCGACGTGGCGCCGGGGGACTTCGTCGTCCTCAACTGGCGTGCGGTGTGCGGCCAGTGCCGTGCGTGTCTGCGCGGCCGCCCCCAGTACTGCTTCGACACCCACAATGCCCGCCAGAAGATGACGCTGAAGGACGGCACGGAGCTGAGCCCGGCGCTGGGCATCGGCGCCTTCGCCGACAAGACGCTGGTCGCCGCAGGACAGTGCACCAAGGTCGACCCCCGGATGGCGCCCGAGGCGGCCGGGCTGCTGGGCTGCGGGGTGATGGCGGGCATCGGCGCCGCGATCAACACCGGCGGCGTCGGGCGGGGCGACTCGGTCGCGGTCATCGGCTGCGGGGGCGTCGGCAACGCGGCCGTGGTGGGCGCGCGGCTGGCCGGTGCGGTCACGATCATCGCGGTGGACATCGACGACCGGAAACTGGAGACCGCCCGCTCCATGGGCGCCACCCATACGGTCAACTCGCGCTCCGCCGACCCCGTCGAAGCGGTCCGCGAGCTGACCGGCGGCTTCGGCGCGGATGTCGTCATCGACGCGGTCGGCCGCCCCGAGACCTACCGGCAGGCCTTCTACGCCCGCGACCTGGCCGGGACCGTCGTCCTGGTCGGCGTCCCCACCCCGGACATGACCCTGGAACTCCCCCTCCTGGATGTCTTCGGCCGCGGCGGTGCCCTCAAATCCTCCTGGTACGGCGACTGTCTGCCCTCCCGCGACTTCCCGATGCTGGTCGATCTGCACCTTCAGGGCCGGATCGACCTGGGGGCGTTCGTCACCGAGACGATCGGCATCGAGGACGTCGAGCAGGCCTTCGCGCGGATGGAGTCGGGAGATGTCCTGCGTTCGGTGGTGACGCTCTGATGACGGCCCGAATCGACCACCTGGTCACCTCCGGAACCTTCTCCCTCGACGGCGGCACCTGGGACGTCGACAACAACGTCTGGATCGTCGGCGACGACGACGAGGCGATCGTCATCGACGCCGCCCATGACGCCGACGCCATCCTCGAAGCCCTCGGCGGCCGGACGCTGCGCGCGATCGTCTGCACCCATGGGCACAACGACCACATCGACGCGGCCCCGGCGCTGGCCTCCCGCACCGGCGCCCGGATCCATCTGCACCCCGCCGACCTGCCGTTGTGGAAGATGACCTACCCGGACACCGCGCCGGACGCGGAGCTGGCGGACGGCCAGGTGCTGACCATCGCCGGTACGGACCTGACCGTGCTGCACACCCCGGGCCATGCGCCCGGCGCGGTCTGCCTCCACGCGCCCGAGCTGGGCACCGTCTTCACCGGCGACACCCTCTTCCAGGGCGGCCCCGGAGCCACCGGGCGGTCCTTCTCGGACTTCCCGACGATCGTGGCCTCGATCCGGGACCGGCTGCTGACCCTGCCGCCCACGACGCAGGTGCGCACCGGACACGGCGACCCGACGACGATCGGCGCCGAGGCCCCGCATCTGGAGGAGTGGCTCAAGCGGGGCCACTGAGGGGCGGGGCAGTGTGAGGGGTGGGGCCACTAGGGCAGGGGCGCACAGATCCCGTAGGGGTTGCGCGCGCCCCCTGCGGGCCACAACGCGGCGGGGGGCGGAGGGTATTCCGCGGCCTCACGCCTCGGCGCCCTCACGCCTCCGTGGCCGCCCGTTCCAGGATGCGGGCGGCCACCGCGGGGGAGTCCACCAGCGGATGCAGCGCCAGCGCCCGTAGTGCGGCGCCGCGGTCCTTGAACGTCGCGGCCTCCACGGTCGCCCGCTCCACCGCCTTGACCTGGAGCATCAGGCCCAACTGGTCCTCCCGCAGCGGCGCGCAGGGCAGCGGCCGGGCGCCCTGGGCGGTCACCTCGCACACCGTCTCCACGATCGCGTCCGGCGCCAGCTGCGGCACCGTCGTCCCGTTGCGCACATTGAGGATCAGCCGGGTGCCGCTGTCGCCCAGGATGGCGTGCATCAACGCCAGCGCCACCCGGTCGTAGCCGCCGCCCTCCAGATCGTGGCTGTCGCGCTGCCAGCCGCCACTGGCCTCTCTGCTGTGCGCCATATAGGTCTCCTCGCGCTCCAGCCGGGTGCGCTCCCACAGCTCGTACGCCCGGTCCGGGCCGCCGGCCGCCGCGGCCCGCTCGAAGAAGCCGCCCTGCTGCTGGTCGAGGAATTCGCCGCGGGTCTCCCGGGTGTCCCGTACGGAGCCGAGGGTCTCGCGGCGGAAGTAGTAGTAGTGCAGATACTCGTTGGGGAGCGCGCCCAGGGTCCGCAGCCAGTCGGCGCCGAAGAGCCGGCCCTCCTCGAAGGAGCCCAGCGCGGCGTCGTCGGCGAGCAGGCCCGGCAGCAGCTCGGTGCCGTCCAGCGTCAACGACCGCAGCCAGCCGAGGTGGTTGAGCCCCACGTAGTCGTAGCCGGTCCGGTCCGGGTCCCCGAGCGCGGCCGGGTCCGCGCCGGCCGCCCGTGCCGCCCGGCGCACCAGCCCGACCGGCGAATCGCAGATCCCGATGACACGGTCGCCGAGCACCTGGGACATCGCCTCGGTGACCATGCCCGCGGGGTTGGTGAAGTTGATGACCCAGGCGCCGGGGGCGAGCGCCGCGACCCGCTCGGCGATGTGCAGCGCCACCGGGATCGTCCGCAGCCCGTACAGGACACCGCCCGCGCCGACCGTCTCCTGGCCGAGCACGCCCTCGGACAGCGGGATCCGTTCGTCGCGTATCCGGCCCGCCGTACCGCCCACCCGGATCGCCGAGAAGACGAAGCCGGCGCCGGCCAGCGCGTCGTCCAGCCCGTCCGCGACCCGTACGGGCACCGGCGCCGGATGCCCCTGCGCCAGCCGCGTCAGCACATCGGCGATCACCGCCACCCGGCGTGCATCGGTGTCGTGCAGCACCACCTCGGAGACGGAGTGTGCCGGGTCGTCCAGCAGTGCGCGGTAGACCAGCGGCACCCGGAAGCCGCCCCCGCCGAGAATCGTCAGCCTCATGGGGCGGAACGTACCGCAGCATCAGGCACACTGGCGGCACGTGCCGATACGAGAGGAGCGAGCACGGTGAGCAGCCGACGCGATGACCTTCCGCCCGCGGGCCCGGCAGCGGTGCCACCGGCCCTCGATCCGCTGGCAGGGGTGCGCGCCGCCGGCGATCCGCCCACCGACGTCTATCTCACCGGCACGGTCTTCCTGGACATCATCTTCACCGGCCTGGACTCCGCACCGGTCCGCGGCACCGAGTCCTGGGCCCGCGGCATGGGCTCCAGCCCCGGCGGAGTCGCCAACATGGCCACCGCGCTGGCCCGGCTCGGCCTGCGCACCTCCCTCGCCGCCGCTTTCGGCGACGACCACTACGGCGAGTACTGCTGGGAGGCGCTCGAACAGGGCGAGGGCATCGACCTGGCACTGTCCCGCACCGTCCCCGGCTGGCACTCCCCGGTCACCGTCTCCATGGCGTACGAGGGCGAGCGCACGATGGTCTCGCACGGCCACGAGGCCCCGCCGCCCGACTTCGCCTTCGACGGCAAGCACGCCCCGGGCTGCCCGCCGCCCTCCCGCGCCTGCATCGCCTCGCTGGTACCGGGCCGGCGGGAACCCTGGCTGGGCTGCGCGGCCGGCCGCGGCAGCCGCATCTTCGCGGACGTGGGCTGGGACGACAGCGGCCGCTGGGACCCGGCCGATCTGGCCGACCTCGAACACTGCGAGGCGTTTTTGCCCAACGCGGAGGAGGCGATGCGCTACACCCGTACGGACTGCCCGCGCGCCGCCGCCCGCAAGCTCGCCGACCGGGTGCCGCTCGCGGTGGTCACGCTGGGTGCGGAGGGCGCCTACGCGGTGGACGGGCGGACCGGCGAGAGCGCCGAGGTGCCCGCCATCGCCGTGGAGGCGCTGGACCCCACGGGCGCCGGGGACGTCTTCGTCGCCGGATTCGTCACCGGCACGCTCGCCGACTGGCCGCTCGCCGAACGGCTCGCCTTCGCGGGGCTGAGCGCCGCGCTGTCCGTGCAGGAATTCGGCGGTTCTCTGTCCGCGCCGGGGTGGGCCGAGATCGCCGGCTGGTGGCAGCAGGTGCGCGCCTGCGAGGCGGGCGCGCCGGGCGCGCTGCGCCGCCAGTACGCCTTCCTGGACGAGGTGCTGCCCGCCGCCTACCGGCCCGCCCCGCTGGCCCGCGCCGTCCCGACGATCGGCTTCCGCCGCCCGGCCTGAGCGGCCCCGGCGCCGGGCGGGGTGCGCCCGGCCGCCCCGCTCCGGCAGGAAAAGCCCTCGGGCTTGTCGGTGCCCCGTCGTACTCTGGTATCCCAAGGAGCCGAGTGCAGGTCGAGTGCAGGCAGGCACCTCTTACGAGCAAAGGATGGGGGTTGAGCAGGCCACCGAGCCGCCCCATGACTCAGACACCCACGCAACCGCAGGCGCGCGCCCAGTTCACCGTCCCGGCCAAACACCCGATGGTCACGGTCCTGGGATCCGGAGACTCCCTTCTGCGCGTGATCGAAAAAGCCTTCCCGGCGACCGACATCCATGTCCGGGGCAATGAAGTCAGCGCTGTCGGCGACGCCGGGGAGGTCGCCCTCGTCCAGCGCCTCTTCGACGAGATGATGCTGGTGCTCCGCACCGGACAACCGATGACGGAGGACGCAGTGGAACGCTCCATCGCCATGCTGCGCGCGGCGGAGGACGGCGAGGGAGCGGTCAGTGAGACGCCCGCCGAGGTGCTCACCCAGAACATCCTGTCCAACCGCGGCCGCACGATCCGGCCCAAGACGCTCAACCAGAAGCGCTATGTCGACGCCATCGACGAGCACACGGTCGTCTTCGGCATCGGCCCGGCCGGCACCGGCAAGACCTACCTCGCGATGGCCAAGGCCGTGCAGGCGCTCCAGGCCAAGCAGGTCAACCGCATCATCCTGACCCGCCCCGCGGTCGAGGCCGGCGAGCGGCTGGGCTTCCTGCCCGGCACCCTCTACGAGAAGATCGACCCGTATCTGCGCCCGCTCTACGACGCGCTCCACGACATGCTCGACCCCGACTCCATCCCGCGCCTGATGGCGGCGGGCACGATCGAGGTCGCCCCGCTGGCGTATATGCGCGGCCGGACGCTCAATGACGCGTTCATCATTCTCGACGAGGCGCAGAACACCAATCCCGAGCAGATGAAGATGTTCCTCACCCGTCTCGGGTTCGAATCGAAGATCGTCATCACCGGCGATGTCACCCAGGTGGACCTGCCCGGCGGCACGAAGAGCGGTCTGCGCCAGGTCCGGGACATCCTGGACGGCGTCGACGATGTGCATTTCTCCCTGCTCACCAGCCAGGACGTGGTCCGCCACAAGCTGGTCGGCCGTATCGTCGATGCCTACGAGAAGTACGACAGCCGCAACGGCAAGTGAGCCCCGGCCGGCCGGGACCACCGGCCGGCCCGCGCCCGGCAAACAGAAGTGAGACGCAACTCCCCCATGTCCATCGACGTCAACAACGAGTCCGGCACGGCCGTCGACGAGCAGGCCATCCTGGATGTCGCCCGCTACGCCGTCGCCCGGATGCGTATCCACCCGCTCTCCGAGCTGTCCGTGATCGTCGTGGACGCCGAGGCCATGGAGCAGCTGCACATCCAGTGGATGGACCTGCCGGGGCCGACCGATGTCATGTCCTTCCCGATGGACGAGCTGCGTCCGCCGGCCAAGGACGACGAGGAGCCCCCGCAGGGGCTCCTCGGTGACATCGTGCTGTGCCCGGAGGTCGCCAAGAAGCAGGGCGAGGACGCTCCGACCGGGCACAGCATGGACGAGGAGCTCCAGCTGCTCACCGTCCACGGCGTGCTCCACCTCCTCGGCTACGACCACGAGGAGCCCGACGAGAAGGCCGAGATGTTCGGCCTTCAGGCGGCGATCATCGACGGCTGGCGGACCGAGCAGGGCCTGACCGGCCCCTCGCCGGCCCCCACCGTGACCTGACGGGACAGCCGATGACCACCCAGCTGATCGCGGTCGCGGTCCTGCTCGTCGTGATCGCCTGGCTCGCCGCCTGCGCGGAGGCCGGCCTGGCCCGTACGACCAGCTTCCGGGCCGAGGAAGCCGTCCGCTCCGGCCGCCGCGGCAGCGCCAAGCTCGCCGCCGTCGCCGCCGATCCCACCCGCTATCTCAATGTCGCGCTGCTGGTGCGGGTCGGCTGTGAGATGGCCGCCGGTGTCCTGGTCACCTACGCCTGTCTGCGCTCCTTCGACAAGACGTGGCAGGCGCTGACCGTCGCCACCGCCGTGATGGTGCTGGTCTCCTATGTCGCCGTCGGCGTCTCGCCGCGGACCATCGGCCGCCAGCACCCGCTGAACACCGCCACCGCCGCCGCCTATGTGCTGCTGCCGCTGGCCCGCATCATGGGCCCGATCCCGCAGCTGCTGATCCTCCTCGGCAACGCCCTCACGCCCGGCAAGGGCTTCCGCAAGGGGCCGTTCGCCTCCGAGGCCGAGCTGCGCTCGCTGGTCGACCTCGCGGAGAAGGAGTCGCTGATCGAGGACGAGGAGCGCCGGATGGTGCACTCCGTCTTCCAGCTCGGCGACACCCTCGTCCGTGAGGTGATGGTGCCGCGGACGGACCTGGTCGCCGTCGAGCGCTTCAAGACGATCCGCCAGGCGCTGACCCTCGCCCTGCGCTCCGGCTTCTCCCGTATCCCGGTGACCGGCGAGAACGAGGACGACGTCGTCGGCGTGGTCTACCTCAAGGACCTCGCCCGCAAGGTCCACATCAGCCGCGACGCCGAGAACGAGCTGGTCTCCACGGCCATGCGCCCCGCCGTCTTCGTCCCCGACACCAAGAATGCCGGTGATCTGCTGCGCGAAATGCAGCAGGACCGAAATCATGTCGCGGTGGTCATCGATGAATACGGCGGCACCGCCGGAATTGTCACCATCGAGGACATCCTGGAAGAGATCGTCGGCGAGATCACCGATGAATACGACCGTGAACTGCCGCCCGTCGAGGAGCTCGGCGACGGCCGCTATCGCGTCACCTCCCGGCTGGACATCGGTGACCTCGGCGAGCTGTACGGGCTGGCCGAGCTGGACGACGAGGACGTCGAAACGGTCGGCGGCCTGCTCGCCAAGCTCCTCGGCCGGGTCCCGATCGCCGGCGCCACCGCCGAGGTCGACCTCTCCGACGACGCCTCCGACCCGGGCCTGAAGGCGCTCCGGCTGACCGCGGAGTCACCGGCAGGACGCCGCAACAAGATCATCACGGTGCTGTGCGAGCCGGTGCGGCCCGAGGGCGCGAGCGCGTCCGAGGAGCCCTGGGCGGGCGGCCGCTCCGCCGGCTGAACGATTGTGGAATTCGCCGCGTAATTCCTTGTGGTGGCGGGAATATTTCCCGCCACCACACTCCCACAAAGCTACTTATCTCCAGTGCACCAGAAATGTTCTGCAAGCCATTTCCAGTGGCCCTGGATTCCGTGGCGCGCCGCATGGAAAGATCTTCAGGCGGTCGCCGAGCGCGACCGTCATGCGTGAGAGAAATCGCGACAGAAATCGTGCCGCGCAGGCTGCCCCGGCGCGGGGGTCCGGGGCAGCCACCTTCTCCCTCAGTCGCCGCGCGCCGCACGAGGCGTCCGCAGCCCGGCCGTGACCAGCACCGCGACCACCGCGACCAGCGCCGCGTCCAGGCCCAGCCCCAGTTTGATGCCACCGAGCGTGGCCTCGGCGAAGCCGCTGCCCGCCGTCCGCAGCGCGGCGGCATGGGCCGTGGCGACCGCGCTCAGCAGCGGAATGCCGAGGGTGATGCCCACCTGCTGTGAGCTGGTGACCAGACCGGTCGCCAGGCCCTGTTCGGCATCCGGGACGCCGGAGGTGGCGGTCACGCCGTAGGAGATGATCGCCCACAGATGGCCGAGGCCGGCGAAGGTCACCCCGATGAGGGCCAGCCACATCCCCGTGCCGGTGCCCAGCCCCAGCAGCGCGGCCGTGAAACCGGCCTGGAGCAGCAGCCCGGTCAGCAGCGTGCGGCGGGCGCCGAGCCGGCCGATGACCTTCGGGGCGACGAGGCCCGCGACGGCCGAGACCACGCCCTGCACACCGAAGAGCAGCCCGGTCCGGAAGGCGGACAGCCGCAGCACTTCCTGGAGGTAGAGGGTCAGCAGGAAGATGACGGTGCTCATCATCGCGAAGGTCGTCAGGCCCGCCAGATTCCCCCAGGCGACGGTCCGGCGGCGCAGCATCGGCAGTGACACCAGCGGCTGTTCGGCCCGCGACTCCACCCGCACGAACGCGGCCAGCAGCGCCAGCCCCGCGAGCAGCGTCACCAGGACATCCGGGTGGCCGAAGCCCCGCTCGGCGGCGGTCGACAGGGCGTAGATCAGCGACAGCAGCCCGCCGGTGACGGTGACCGCGCCGGGCACATCCATCCGCGGCCGCCGCGGATGCCGGGACTCGGTCAGGAGCGCCGGCGCAGCGGCCAGTACGGCCACCCCGGCCACGGACAGCAGGCCCATGGTCGAGCGCCAGCCCAGCGCATCCGTCATCACCCCGCCCAGCACCATGCCGAGGGTGAAGCCCGTCGAGAGCACGGTGCCGCTGATGCCCAGGGCGCGTTCGCGCTGCGGTCCCTCGGCGAAGGTGGTGGTGAGCAGGGACATTCCGGTGGGCACGATGACCGCCGCGCCCAGCCCCTGGAGCGCCCGCCCGGCCAGGAACGCCGCCGGGGACCAGGCCAGCGCGGCCAGTACCGAGGCCGCGACGAACAGCGCGAACCCGATGAGGAACAGCTTGCGCCGCCCGTAGAGATCGGCGATGCGGCCGGACAGCAGCAGAAAACCGCCGGAGGGCAGCGCGAACGCGGTGACCGCCCACTGGAGATCGGCCTGGCCCATGCCCAGATCCCTGCCGAGCACGGGCAGCGCCACATTCAGGATGGAGAAGTCCAGCGCGATGATGAACTGCGCCGCACACAGGAGCAGCAGGACGAGCTTGGCCCGCGGGGTCATCCGCGCGTCGGGGGAGGTGGCGGCGGAGGCGGTGGTGGCCGCGGCCGGGGTCGGGGCCGGGGAGGCGTCCACGGGGGCGGCCGCCCGGGCAACCGGACCCGGCGGGGCGGCGGTGGGCGGTGAGGTCTCGGTTACTGGCATGCAAAGAGCCTGCGGTTGCGGAATACGCCGTGGGGAGCGGGAACTTATCGTGGTGTCCGCACCACCAGCCACGCCGACAGGGGGAGAAACGTGGCCTCGAACATTGCCGGCCAGGACACCGCGCGCCGACGACAGGAACTCCGCGACTTCCTGATGAGCCGCCGCGCCCGGGTCACCCCGGCCGAGGCGGGACTGCCCGACGGCGGCCGCCGCCGCACTCCGGGACTGCGCCGCGAGGAGGTCGCCGTCCTCGCCGGGGTCGGTGCCTCCTGGTACCAGTGGCTGGAGCAGGGCCGCGACATCACCGTCTCGCCGCAGGTGCTGGACGCGGTCGCCAGGGTGCTGCGGCTCAACGGCGCCGAGCGGCGGCATCTGTACGTCCTGGCCGGGCTGAACCCTCCGCAGCGGCAGGACGCCGAGGAGCTGGGCCTCACCGACGTGTGCGAGGGCCTGAAGCGGCTGATCGACGCCTGGATGCCGTTCCCGGCGCACATCATGGATCCGTACTGGAACACCGTCGCCCACAACGACGCGGCACAGCTGGTGCTGGGCCACGGCCGCCCCGGTGTCTCGCGCAACTGCCTGATCGCGTTCTTCACCGACCCCGTCTACCGCGCGCGGGCCGCCAGCTGGGAGCGGAACGCCCCCGTGGTCGTGGCGCAGTTCCGCGCCGCGTGCTCGGCGCGGCCCGGCGACGAGGGCTTCGACGCGGTCGTGCGCGAGGCCTCCGCGCTCAGTGCGGAATTCGCCGGGCTGTGGGGCCGCGGCGATGTCCAGGACGGCGGCACGATCCACAAGGAGATGGACCACCCGCTCGTCGGCGCCCTGCTCTTCGAGACCACCCAGCTGCGGATCCCGGTCCGCCCCGACCTCAACATCGTGCTGCACAACCCGCGCTCCGGCACGGACACCGCGGCGAAGCTGGAGCGGCTCACCTCGACGGGGGGCCGCCGATGGGGGGCGCCGCGCGTGGGCGACGCCGAGCGTGGCGGAGGGATGTACTCCGTCGCGGGCTGACCTCCCGCCGGGCGGCGGCAGGTCCGGCCGGCTGCCCGTCCGGACCGGAACCCCTTTCCGCCGTCCCCGCCGCCCCGCATATGCTCGCCCGTATGAGCGAGACCGCACCGCTGGACCCGGAAGACCGCAAGATCATCACGCTCGCCCGCTCGGCGCGGGCCCGTAACGGCGTGCCCGAGGGCGCCGCCGTGCGCGACGAGACCGGCCGCACGTATGCCGCCGGCACCGTCGCCCTGGAGTCGCTGAAGCTCAGCGCGCTTCAGACGGCCGTCGCGATGGCCGTCGCCAGCGGGGCCACGTCCCTGGAGGCCGCGGCCGTGGTCACCGACGCCGAGCGCGCCGCCGACGCGGACCGCGCGGCCGTACGGGACCTCGGCGGGCCTGCCACGCCCGTCCTGGTCGCGGGCCTCGACGGCACCCTGCGCAGCACCGTCCCGGCGGGCGACGCACAGGGCTGAGCGCCGGAGCCGTACGACGCCGGGCGCCGGAGCCGTAAGAATCCGGGTGCCGGAGCCGTACGACGGCGTACGGGGCGGCCCACCGGTAGCGGCGGGCCGCCGCTACCGTCCGGCCCCTGCCCTTCCGTCCCCCTGGCTCCGGCCCCGGGCCGGACCACCGGGCCGGACCACCGGGCCGGACCACCGGGCCGGGCGCTCCGGGGTGCGGGTGGTCGGAGCCGGGCCCGGGATCGGGGAGAATGGGCCCCATGAGCGTTCGTACAGAGTCCTCCGCAGCGCACCGCGCCGGCTTCGCCTGCTTCGTGGGGCGCCCCAACGCGGGCAAGTCCACCCTCACGAACGCTCTCGTCGGCACGAAGGTGGCGATCACCTCCAACCGCCCCCAGACCACCCGCCACACGGTCCGCGGCATCGTGCACCGCCCCGAGGCGCAGCTGGTCCTCGTCGACACCCCGGGCCTGCACAAGCCGCGCACCCTGCTCGGTGAGCGGCTGAACGACGTCGTGCGGACCACCTGGTCCGAGGTGGACGTCATCGGCTTCTGTCTGCCCGCCGACCAGAAGCTCGGCCCCGGCGACCGCTACATCGCGACCGAGTTGGCCGGCATCAAGAAGACCCCCAAGGTCGCCATCATCACTAAGACCGACCTGGTCGACTCCAAGGCGCTGGCCGCCCAGCTGATCGCCATCGACCAGCTCGGCCAGGAGCTGGGCATCGAGTGGGCCGAGATCATCCCGGTCTCGGCGGTCGGGGACACCCAGGTGTCGCTGCTCGCCGACCTCCTCGTGCCGATGCTCCCGGAGAGCCCGCCGCTCTACCCCGAGGGTGATCTCACCGACGAGCCCGAGCAGGTCATGGTCGGCGAGCTGATCCGCGAGGCCGCGCTGGAGGGCGTCCGCGACGAACTGCCGCACTCCATCGCGGTGGTCGTCGAGGAGATGCTCCCGCGCGAGGACCGCCCGGCCGACAAGCCCCTCCTGGACATCCACGCGAATGTCTACATCGAGCGCCCCAGCCAGAAGGGGATCATCATCGGCCCCAAGGGCAAGCGCCTGAAGGAGGTCGGCACCAAGTCCCGCAAGCACATCGAGGCACTGCTCGGCACGCCGGTCTTCCTGGATCTGCACGTCAAGGTCGCCAAGGACTGGCAGCGCGACCCGAAGCAGCTGCGCAAGCTGGGCTTCTGAGCCCGGCCCCGGCTCCCGGCCCGGCCGGCCGGTGCGTGTCCCAGGGAGACGCCCCCTAGGGGGAGACACCCCCTACGGAACGCCCCGGATCCGGCGCACCAGCAGCGCCCCCACCAGCCCCACCGCGGCCGCGACGGCATACAGCGTCCGGTAGCCGCCGAGGTGGTGCACGAGCGGCGCGGCCAGCGCGGGGGCGGCCACCTGCGGCAGCGAGTTGGCGATGTTGATGACGCCCAGGTCCTTGCCGCGGTGGGCGGCGGCCGGCAGCACATCCGTCATCAGCGCGAAGTCGACGGAGGTGAAGACGCCGAACCCCACCCCGAGCAGCGCCGCGGCACACAGGGCCCCCGCCCAGGTCTGCCATCCGGCCAGCAGCCCGGTCGCCACCGTCATGATCACCCCGGACCACAGCACGAACGGCTGCCGCCGCCCGACCCGGTCCGACCAGAAGCCCCCGACGACGACCGTGCCCAGCAGCGTCACGCCGTTGACGGCGGTCAGCACCAGCACCCCGCCGCCCGGGTCGGGCCGGTGCAGCACATCCCGCAGGTAGTACAGCAAATACAGCAGGGCCAGCGCGTTGCCGAGATTGATCAGGAACCGGGTCAGCCAGGCCCACCCCAGGTCGGGATGGCGGCGCGGGCTGATCCAGAACCCGGCGACCAGGGCCCGTACGCTCAGCGCCGGGCGCCGCCCGGCCGGCAGCACCGGATCCCGGTGCAGCAGCACATACGGCAGGGTGCCCAGCACCGCGAAACCGGCGCAGGCAACATAGCCCGCGGCCACTCCGCCGGCGGCCGTCGCCAGGCCCGTACCGGCCAGCACGCCCAGGATCTGCGCGGCCCCCAGCCAGCCGCCCACCGCCCCGCGCTGCCGGTGCGGCACCCGGTCGGGCACCGCCGCCGTGAGCGCCGCGAACGCCGCGTTGAGGGTGAGCTGCACCAGACACCACCCCAGCGCCATCACCGGCACCGTGTCCGCCCCGGCCAGCAGCACGAGCGCGCCGGCCCCGCCCGCGACCCCCGCGACGATCCACGGCGTACGCCGCCCGAACCGCGAGGCCGTACGGTCCGACAGCGCCCCGAACAGCGGGCCGGACACCATCGAGACGACGGCCCCCATCCCCGTCACCCACGCCAGCACCGACTCCTTCGGTGTCCCCGGCGGCGCAAGCTCCGCGGCCTGGAGGGCGAGCAGGATCTGCAACGGCCCGTACCACCCGGCCCAGATCGCCCCGTTGGCCACCGACAGCGCGGCGGTCCAGCCCCGCCCGACCTGCTCCGACGGCTCCGCCAGCGCTTCCGGAGCCGCCGCCCCGCTCATCCCCGCGCCTGCTCCCGCAGCACCTCGCGCAGCCAGTGGTACGAGGCCTTGGGCGTCCGCTCCAAGGTCGCGTAGTCGACATGCACCAGACCGAACCGCCGGGCGTACCCCTCCGCCCACTCGAAGTTGTCCGTCAACGACCACACGAAGTACCCGCGGACATCGACCCCGGACGCCATCGCCGCATGCAGCGCCCGCAGGTGCCCGTCCAGGAACGCGATCCGCTCCCCGTCCTCGATCCCCTCGTACGAGCAGCCGTTCTCGGTGATCACGACGGGCGGCAGCCGGTCCCCGTAGCGTTCCCGGAACGTCACCAGCAGCTCGGTCAGCGCCTGAGGCACCACCGGCCAGCCGAAGTCGGTCCGCGGATATCCCCCGATCTCCCGCGGCGCGAAGGGGAGTTCGGGCGGCAGCCGGATCCCGCCGAAGTCGGCCGCCGCGGCACCGTCCGCCCCGGGGGCACCCACCAGCGTCGGCTGGTAGTAGTTGATCCCGTACCGGTCCAGCGGCTGCGAGATGACCTTCAGGTCCTCGGCGACCGGCCCCGGCAGCAGCGCCGCCAGCTCCTCGTCCGGATAGCGCCCCAGCAGCACCGGCTCCGCGAACAGCCGGTTGAGCAGCAGGTCGTAGAGAGCGGCCGCCTCGGTGTCGGCCTCCGACGCACTCGCGCTCCACGTCGGGCCGTGCGAGTTGGCGATCCCGATGCCCGTCGCCCCACGGGCCCGCAGCGCCTGCACGGCCAGCCCGTGGCCCAGCAGCTGGTGGTGCGCCGCCGGCAGCGCCTCGAACAGAAGCTGCCGCCCCGGGGCGTGCTGCCCCAGCCCGTAACCCAGCAAGGTCACCTCGGCGGGCTCGTTGAGCGTGATCCAGTGCTCCACCCGGTCCCCGAGCCGCCCCGCCACCACGTCCGCATACGCCGCGAAGCGCTCGGCGGTCTCCCGTACGAGCCAGCCGCCGCGCTCCTCCAGCGCCTGCGGCGTATCCCAGTGGAACAGCGTCGGCACGGGCGCGATCCCCGCCGCCAGCAAGGCGTCCACCAGCCGGTCGTAGAAGTCCAGCCCGGCCTCGTTGACCGGCCCTTCCCCGTCCGGCACCACCCGCGGCCAGGCCACCGAGAAGCGGTACGCCCCGGCCCCGAGCTCCCTGAGCAGCGCCACGTCCTCGCGGTAGCGGTGGTAGTGGTCGGTCGCCACCCGGGCGTCCGACCCGTCCTTGATCCGCCCGGCTTCCGCCGCGAAGACATCCCACACGGACCGTCCCCGCCCGTCTTCCGCCACCGCCCCCTCGATCTGGGCGGCGGAGGTGGACACCCCCCACAGGAAGTCGCGGGGGAAGCGGGGCAGGGACAGGGGGGAGACCGGCACCGTTGTCATGGGCCGGATCTTTGTGACCGCCGGTAACAGTGTCAAGAGGCGGGCACCGGCGGGCAGTTGGGGCAGGCCGGGGTCCCGGGTCCGACGGGCGGTGGGGCGCGCGAGGGCGCCCCGGCCGCTACGACCCTTCCTTCATGACCTTGGTGATCAGTGTCCGCTGGTCGTCCGTGAGCCGCGGATCGGAGCAGTACACCGTCCGGCCGTCGACCGTGATCTGGTAGCTGAAGCCGTCCGGCACTCCGACGGGGGGCTCGGTACGGGCGGTGGCGACGGCGTCCTTGGCCAGGGACTGCCAGTCTTCGGCGTCAGGGCGGCCCGAGGTGTCGACCTCGGCGCGGCGGTCGACGCCCGCAAAGCCACCGGTGCGGTGAATGTGAATGCGCATAACGGACTCCTCCGACGTCTCCGACGGACTTCTACCCCGTACGGCCACGCTAACCGTGCGCGGGGCGGGCGCGCCTGCCGGCAGCGCCCGCCCCGCGGACCTCATGGCGCCGCTACTTCGGAGTCACCCCGACCTGCGTCCAGGCCTTGACCATCGCCTCGTGTTCGGCGCCGGCGCCGAAGCGGGCCTGGGCGGCCTTGATGGTGAGCGCGGCGAAGTCGGCGAACTGGGCGTTCGCGGTGAGCTTGCCGCCGGTCAGGACGTCGTACCAGACCTGTCCCGCCCGCTCCCAGGCCTTGCCGCCGAGGGCGGTGGCGGCCAGGTAGAAGGCGTGGTTGGGGATACCGGAGTTGATGTGGACGCCGCCGTTGTCGTCGGTCGTGCGGACGTAGCCCTTCATCGTGGCGGGCTGCGGGTCCTTGCCGAGGACATCGTCGTCGTAGGCGGTGCCGGGGGCCTTCATCGAGCGCAGCGCCTTGCCGGTGACGTTCGGGCCCAGGAGGTCGGCGCCGATCAGCCAGTCGGCCTGGTCGGCGGTGTGCCCGAGGGCGTACTGCTTGATCAGCACGCCGAAGACGTCGGAGACGGACTCGTTGAGGGCGCCGGGCTGGCCCTCGTAGGTGAGGTTGGCGGTGTACTGCGTGACGCCGTGGGTCAGCTCGTGGCCGATGACGTCGACGGGGATGGTGAAGTCCTTGAAGAGGTCGTTGTCCCCGTCGCCGAAGACCATCCGCTCGCCGTCCCAGAAGGCGTTGTCGTACTTCCGGCCATAGTGGACGGTCGCGTTGAGCGGCAGGCCGGCGCCGTCGATGGACTTGCGGCCGTAGACCTTGAGGTAGAGCTCGAAGGTGGCGCCGAGGCCGGCGTGGGCGCGGTTGACGGAGGTGTCCTTGACGGGGCCGTCCGACTCCGTGCGCACCTTGTGGCCGGGCAGGTCCTCCCGGTGGCGGGCGTCGTAGATGGTGCGGTTGGGCTTGTCGGGGGCGGCGCCGGGCTCGCCGGGGGTGAGGCCGCCGGCGGCGGCGATCTCACGCCGCTGGACGCGCCGTACGTGGTCGTGCTCCAGGGTGCGGCGGGCGGGCTCGTGCCGTTCCGGGTCGTCGGACTGGGCGAGGTTGTCGAGGATGTGCGGCGGGATGATCGTGCAGAACACGGGGGTGTGGCGGGTGGCGGGATCTGACGGTGCGTCGTTGAGGTCCATGGACAAACGGTGGCACTGTGTAACTCAACTGTCACTGCCTGCGGCCGAAATTCCCGAAAAAGTGTGGTTGGTCGCATTTGGGTAACAACATGCGTCCGGTCCCGCATACTGATACGCGACCGCCATACAGGGCGTACCTCGGCTAAGGTGCTGTGCATCATGCGTTTCGGGCTGCTTCTCCTTAGCTGCCGCGGCGAGGGCCTGTAGTCGTAGGCCGACCCCCTCCCCGCGGAGTTCGGTGTTGCGATCTTTCGCCCCGTCGGCCTCTCCCTGACTCCCCGGAGCAGGGGGACCCCCAGCGGACACACGAGGAGCCCCACGCACCATGACGATTCCGTCGACCCCCGCAGACCGTGCCGTCGGCCGGCCCACCCCGGTCACCAACGCGACGCAGCTCCAGAAGCCCTCCGGGATGCCCGTCCACCGGTACGGCCGCTACGAAGCCGTCGACATCCCCGACCGGACGTGGCCCGACAACCGCATCACCGTCGCGCCCCGCTGGCTGTCGACCGACCTGCGGGACGGCAACCAGGCGCTGATCGACCCGATGTCGCCGGCCCGCAAGCGCGAGATGTTCGATCTGCTGGTGCGCATGGGCTACAAGGAGATCGAGGTCGGTTTCCCGTCCTCCGGTGAGACGGACTTCGCGTTCGTCCGCTCGATCATCGAAGAGGGCGCGATCCCCGAGGACGTGACGATCTCCGTCCTGACGCAGGCCCGCGAGGAGCTGATCGAGCGCACCGTCGAGTCGCTGCGCGGCGCCCACCGCGCCACGGTCCACCTGTACAACGCCACCGCGCCCACCTTCCGCCGGGTCGTCTTCCGCGGCTCGAAGGAGCAGGTCAAGCAGATCGCCGTGGACGGCACCCGGCTGGTCATGGAGTACGCCGACAAGATCCTCGGCGACGAGACGATCTTCGGCTACCAGTACAGCCCGGAGATCTTCACCGACACCGAGCTGGACTTCGCGCTGGAGGTCTGTGAGGCGGTGTGTGACGTCTGGCAGCCCGAGGAGGGCCGCGAGATCATCCTGAACCTGCCCGCCACCGTCGAGCGCTCCACGCCGTCCACGCACGCGGACCGCTTCGAGTGGATGTCGCGCCACCTGACCCGGCGCGAGCACGTATGCCTGTCCGTACACCCGCACAACGACCGGGGCACCGCCGTCGCCGCCGCCGAGCTGGCGATCATGGCGGGCGCCGACCGTATCGAGGGCTGCCTGTTCGGGCAGGGCGAGCGCACCGGCAATGTCGACCTGGTGACGCTGGGCATGAACCTCTTCTCCCAGGGCGTCGACCCGCAGATCGACTTCTCGCAGATCGACGAGATCCGTCGCACGAGCGAGTACTGCAACCAGATGGAGATCCACCCGCGCCACCCCTACGCGGGCGATCTGGTCTACACCGCCTTCTCCGGCTCCCACCAGGACGCCATCAAGAAGGGCTTCGACGCCATGGAGGCCGAGGCCACCGCCGCCGGCAAGACCGTGGACGACATCGAGTGGGCGGTCCCCTACCTGCCCATCGACCCCAAGGACGTCGGCCGCTCCTACGAGGCCGTCATCCGCGTCAACTCGCAGTCCGGCAAGGGCGGTATCGCCTACGTCCTGAAGAACGACCACAAGCTGGACCTGCCGCGCCGGATGCAGATCGAGTTCTCCCGGATCATCCAGGAGAAGACCGACGCCGAGGGCGGCGAGATCACGCCCACCGCCATCTGGTCGGCCTTCCAGGACGAGTACCTGCCCAACCCCGAGAACCCGTGGGGCCGCATCCAGGTCAGGAACGGCCAGACCACCACCGACAAGGACGGCATCGACACCCTCACCGTCGAGGCCGAGGTGGACGGTGCGGAGACGGTCCTGGTCGGCACCGGCAACGGCCCGATCTCCGCGTTCTTCCACGCGCTCCAGGGCATCGGCGTCGACGCGCGGCTGCTGGACTACCAGGAGCACACCATGAGCGAGGGCGCCTCCGCACTGGCCGCCTCGTACATCGAGTGCGCGATCGGCGACAAGGTGCTGTGGGGCATCGGCATCGACGCCAACACCACGCGCGCCTCGCTGAAGGCCGTCGTCTCCGCCGTCAACCGCGCGGGTCGCTGACCCGGCAGACGCCTCCCGTCGCGCCCCCGCAGCTCGCACGAGCCGCGGGGGCGCGCCGTTGTGCGGTGCCGCCACCTGAAGGTGGGGTTTGAAGTCCGTGCAAGTCACTCTGCGTAATCTCCTTGGTACTTTTGGTGATGACCGCCGGTCGGACAGGCCGCGGCGCGCACACCAAGGACGTGCAGATGACCAGATTTCGCATGCCCGCACTCTCCCGGCTGGCTCTGGCCGGAGCCGCCGCCCTTGCCGTGGTGGCGTCGGCCCTCGCGCCGGCGACGACCGCGGCACCGGCCCGGGCGGCCGACCGCCCCGAGTATGTCGCGCTCGGCGACTCGTACAGTGCCGGCGTGTTCGTCCGCCCCTGGGACGCCGAGGACGGCTGCGGCCGCTCGTACCGCAACTACCCCCACCAGGTTGCGGAGCGGTTCGGCTACCGGCTCAGGGATGTGACCTGCGGAGCGGCCGAGGTCGTCGACGGGATTCTGGAGCCCCAGCCGTCCGACAAGATCCTCGGACCGCCGACGGTCCCGCCCGAGGGGGGCTGGCCCGAGCTGCCCCCGCAGCTGGAGGCCCTGTCCGCGGACACCGACTTCGTGACCGTCGGCATCGGCGGCAACTCCCTCGGCTTCGGGTCGATCCTGGCCAAGTGCCTCGAACTCGGGCTCACCCAGCCCCTGAAGACCAAGCCCTGTACCGACCACTACACCGGCAGCGGGGCGGGGGCGGACTGGCTACAGGACCGCTTCGACCGGCTCGACGCCGACTTCGGCCGCATGATGACGGCGATCCACGCGGCCGCGCCGCACGCCAAGGTCGCCATCGTCGGCTATCCGGCCATCGTCCCGGACAGCTCCGGCTGCACCTTCCTGCACTGGAACCAGCTCGGCAGCGTCAAGAAGGGCGACATGCCCTGGCTGGACGGGGTCGAGCGGCGCCTGAACGACCTGCTGCACCGGCACGCAGGACACCAGAACGCGACCTATGTCGACACCTACGGGCCCAGCGTGGGCCACGGCGTCTGCCGGAGCGGCGAGACGAAGTGGATGTACGGGATCAGGGACAACCTCACCGGTGACGGCGACCAGACCGACCCGCCGACGGAACTGTGCAACGACATCCCCGGCACCGGCGAGGCCTGCACCCTGGTGCACCCCAACGCCCGCGGACTGGACAACCAGGCGCGGGAAGTGGCCAAGGTCCTCCAGCACGGCCGGAGTACGCCTCCCGGGCTGTTGACGCCCCCGCGAGGCTGATGCCATCGGACCGTTGCTGACCCCGCACGGCCGATGACCTCGGCCGACGGACGGCGGCCGGGCCCCCTCGGGGCGCCGTCCGGGCCTGCCCGCCCCCTCCGGGGCGGGCAGGGTCCTTCGTCATCCGGCCAGTTGTCCGGTACGAGGTGCTGACGTCGCATCACGGATGTGGCTAACATCACGTCCCATACGGCGATGGGGCCATGGGGTTACCTCCCCTGCCCTAAGGGCTATGGAGGGCTGACGTGATGCACAAGATGTGTGTGATGGGCGTGCGCACGTCCTGGCGTACCGTCGCCGACGGCGAGTTCTTCTGCCCGGACTGCGGCGGGGACCGCAACTACCTCCGCAGGACCGGCCGCCGCCGCCTCACCGTCCTCGGCCTCCCGCTCCTCTCCCGCGGCGCCGCCGGCCCGGTCCTGGAGTGTTCCGCCTGCCGCGGCCACTTCGGCCCGGACGCCCTCGACCACCCGACCACCGTCCGCTTCTCCGCGATGCTCAGGGACGCCGTCCACACCGTCACCCTCGCGCTGCTGGCCGCCGGCGGCACCTCCTCCCGCGCGGTCCGCGAGACCGCCGTCGACACGGTCCGCGCGGCCGGCTTCGCGGACTGCTCCGAGGACGAACTGCTGACCCTGCTCGCCGCCCTCGCCGCCGACACCGGCCGGCTGACCGGCACCTACGACGCGGTGACCGGCGGCCACTGCGGCCACCAGGGCCTGGACCCGTGCGGCACCGCGCTGGCCATAGAGCTCCACGAGGCGCTGGAGCCGCTCGCCCCGCATCTCGCCCCCGCCGGCCGCGAACTGCTCCTCCTCCAGGGCGCGCGGATCGCTCTCGCCGACGGTTCCTACACGCCCCCGGAGCGCGAGGTGCTGAGCACGGTCGGCGGCGCGCTCATGCTCCGCCCCGCCGACACGAACCGGTTGCTGGCGGCGGCGCGCACCCCGTCCTGAGGTCCTGAGGGCCTGGTCCGGCAGGCCGGACGCGTGGGCACATACGTGACCGGCCCCAGGAGGCGCGGGCGGCGCGGGCGTCGGAAAGACCCGGAGCGGGCGTCGGAAAGACCCCGTCACCACAGCAGGGTGACGGGGTCGTGTTCCGCGCGCGGACGGGCCGGTTCAGCCCGACGTCAGGCGCACCGGCAGGCTGCGCAAGCCGCCCGATATGAAGCCTCCCGTGGGCTCCAACTCGCCAGACGGCACGGCCAGTTGGAGATCGGGGAAGCGGGCGAAGAGGGCCGGGAGGGCGATCCGGGCTTCCATACGGGCCAGCGGGGCACCCAGGCAGTGGTGGACGCCGTGGCCGAAGGCGAGGTGCTCCTGGCGGGTGCGCCGGATGTCGAACTCCGCGGCCGCCTCGCCGTGGAACTCGGGGTCACGGCCGGCCGCGGCGTACGCCGGGAGGATCGCCTCGCCCTTGCGGATGGTGATGCCGCCCGGGAGGTCGATGTCCGCCACAGCGAAGCGGAGGGGGAGGGCGGCGATGCTGGGCGCCCAGCGCAGCGTCTCCTCGATGACGTCGTTCCAGGGGACCTCGCCCGACAGCACGCTCTTCAGCTGCTCGGGGTGGGTGAGCAGGGCGTGCACGGCGTTGCCGAGGAGGTCGACGGTGGTCTCGTGGCCGGCCCCGATGACGAGGAGGAGGGTGTCGAGCAGCTCCTGCTCGGTCATCCGCTCGCCCTCGTCGTCCCGCGCGGAGACCAGGAGGCTCGTCAGGTCGTCGGCCGGGTTCTCGCGCTTGGCGGCGACCAGGCCGGACAGCAGCGCATGGACGGCCGCGGCGGTCGCACCGGCCTGCTCCGGGGTGGCCGTGGTGTCCATGATGGCCGCGACGAGGCGGGCGAGTTCGGCGCGCTGCTCGCCCTCCGGGAAGCCGAACAGGTCACAGATGACCTGCATGGGCAGCGGATGGTTGAAGCGGGCGCGCAGGTCCACGGGCTCGCCCGCGGGGTGCGCGGCCAGGTCGTCCAGGAGGGCCGTGGTGATGGCCTCCACGCGCGGGAGCATGGCGTCGGTGCGGCGGGCCGTGAACGCCGGGGCGATCAGTTTGCGCAGCCGCCGGTGGTCGGCGCCGTACGCGGTGAACATGTTCGTGACGCCGATCCAGGACTGGAGCCAGCTGCTGCGGATCTCCTCGCGCTGCCACAGGGGCCAGTGCTCCCGCGGGTTCTTGGAGACCCGGTCGTCGGTCAGCAGCTGCTTGAGGAGGGTGTGGCTGGTGACCGACCAGGCCTCGATGCCGCCGGGGAGCTCGGTCCGCGTCGCCGGGCCTAGCGCGCGGAGGCGGGCTGCCTCTCCGTGGATGTCGCTTCCGACCGGGTCGATGACGTAGGGCTGCTGTCCCTGTTGTGCCATGGAGTGGCTCCTGCCTGGTCGGGGGTGATGGGGGTGAAACGGGCCGGGAGCGCGGCCAGAGCCCGGTGGAAGGCGCCGTTGCGCCACTGCAACTCGCGTGCGTCCACGGCGAGTTCGATGTCGGAGAGCCAGGCGGTGAGCCGCTCGATCGCGGTGGTGGCGATCAGCAGCGCATGCCGCTTGACGGGGCAGGCGTGCGGACCGGCCGCCCAGGCGAGGTGCGAACCGCCGCCCGAGCCCGGTGTCCCGGTGTCGAACTGGCTGTTGGCGGCCGCGTACGACACCATCACCAGCTGCCCCTTGCGTACCCAGGTGCCGTGGAAGAAGACGTCACGGACCGGGAAGTGCGCGGAGTAGTTGGTCAGCGGCGGGTCGTTCCACAGCACCTCGTTGATGGCGTCGTGCGCGGTCAGCGCGCCGCCGGAGAGGGTGTTGTAGTAGCGGTCGTCGGAGAGCATCCGCGACAGCGCGTTGCCGATGAGGTTGGCGAGCGGCTCGTTGCCCGCGCCCATCGTGAGGATGATGTTGTGGATCAGCTCCTCGTCGTTGAGCGCGTTGGGGTGGTCCATGAACCAGGAGGTCAGGTCCAGCCCCCGCTCGGCCTTCTTCGAGCCGACCAGCTCCATGATGTAGTTGGTGTACGCCTCGTTGGCGGCCGCGGCCTCCTCCGGGGAGGTGCCGTCCAGCATCCCCGCGATGGCCTCGATGAGCCGGTCGCTGTAGGAGTCGGGCATCCCGAAGAGGTTGTTGAACATCAGCAGCGGGATCAGCCGCGCATAGTCGGCGATCAGGTCGACCTCGCCGTGCGCGCCGAAGCGCTGGATCAGGGTGTCCGCGGCGTGGTGGACGCGGGCGCGCAGCTCATGCGGCTCGACGAGCTTGAAGCTGTCGACGACGACGTCCCGGTAGCGGACGTGCGCCGGCCCGTCGGCGTAGAAGAGGTTGGGGCGCCACATCAGCATCGGCATCACCGGCGTGTCCGCCGGGACGGTCGTCATCCACTCCCGGGAGTCCTTGGACCAGGTGGCGTCGTCGTGCAGCAGGTCGAGGGCCGCCCGGTAGTCGGTGACCAGCATCGCGGTCACCTCCGGCGCGATCTCGACCGGCGCCAGCGCACCGTACTGCCGCAACTCGGCGTAGAAGCGGTGCGGGTCGGCGGCGAAGTCCGGTCCGTAGAGCTTCACCGGCGTCTGTGCGTCGGGCTGGGCCGGTGCCTGCTGGTACGGGGTGGCGGCGTGCGCCGGGCAGCCCGGTGGCGGTGCGGCTCCCGGCTGGTGCGGGGAAGTCACGGGTTCGGGTTCTCCTCGGGGGTGTGGGCCAGGACATGCCCGACGAGCGCGATCAGCGCGTCGACGGACTGCTCCCGGTCGCGGGCGTCACACAGCACCAGCGGCGTCTCGGGGTGCAGATCGAGCGCCTCGCGCAGTTTTTCGACGTCGTACTGGGGCGCGTCGGGGAAGGTGTTGACCGCGACCGCGTAGCGCAGCCCGGCCTCCTCGACGATGTCCATCACCTCGAAGGAGTCCGCCAGCCGGCGGGTGTCGGCGAGGACCAGGGCGCCCAGTGCGCCGCGGGCGATGTCCTGCCACAGGGGACGGAACCGTTTCTGCCCGGGCGTGCCGAACAGGTACAGCACCAGGTCCCCGGGCAGGGTCAGCCGCCCGAAGTCGATGGCGACGGTGGTGGTGGTCTTCTCCCGGACGCCGGCGAGATCGTCGACGATCGCGCCGGTCTGGGTCATGACCTCTTCGGTGTGCAGCGGCGGGGTTTCGGACAGCGCACGGATGAGCGTGGTCTTGCCGACCCCGAACGGTCCCGCCACCAGGAGCTTGACCAGTGTCTGGTTCTCGCCGGAGAGGTACATGTTGCCGGTGCTCGCGCCGGTGCCGGGGCTAGGACTTGAGAGAGCGGAGTCCATCGAGAACCCTCTCCAGGATCTGTCGGTCGAATTGCTCGGCTTCGGGAATGGGGACACGGGCGTGCAGGCGCCCGGCATCGACAAGGTCGGCCACCAGCACCTTCACCACGCTCACCGGCAGGTGAAGGTGGGCGGCGACCTCCGCCAGAGACAGCGCCCCGGGCTCCAGGAGCTCCAGGATGCGGTGCTCCTCCGGGCGTACCTCACTGGTGATCGGCATCCCCACGCCGTGCAGCAGGGTGAGCCGGTCCAAGGTGTTGCGGCTGGGCTGGGCGCGTCCCCCGGTCGCCAGATAGGCCGGAACGAGGCGCCTGCCGCTGCTCTGGCGCGGGGTCATGCCGGGTTACCGAGGTCCCGGGCCCGGCTGTTCATGACCTTGTTGCCCAGGGTCGTCACCTGGACCTGCATGTGGTGGGCGACGACGCCCATATTCACCTCCGGGCCGGCGAAGACGGCCAGGCAGGTGTTCTCGCCGGCCGGTATCGCGAAGACGAAGCCTTCATCGGACTCGATCACGGTCTGCCGCAGCCTGGTGTCGTCCTTCTCGGCGAACGCCGCGGTCACGGCACGTCCCGCGCCCTGGAGCGCGGACATCATCGCGGCGACACCCTCGGCGGAGTCACGCTTGAGGCCCGGCGAGGCGCCCTCGATGAATCCGTCGCCGGAGATGACGGCTGCGTGAATAACATGCGGCAACTCCAGGAGGGGCGCCAGCACCCAGGACTTGTCCTCGGCGACGCGGCGGCGGGTGGGGCTGTTCATGACTGAGCGTTCCCTTCGGGACTGCGAGGGGGTTCTGACTGGGCGGCTGCCCGGCCGGATTCGGTACCGCGCTGGAGCGCGGCCCAACGGGATCCGGTCTCCTCCGGGGAGCGCGGGGGAAGCGATTCGGTGCGCTCGGCACTTTCGTCGAGTTCGGAGACGGGCTTGCGGCGGCGCCGGCGCGGCAGTTCGCCTTCGGCCGGCTGGGCGGGCGCCTCGTAGGAGGCCGCGGACGGCGCGGCGGGCGCGGGGGACGCGGCGGGTGCGGAGGCCGCCGGGGGCGGCGTCGTGGCGCCGGTCGGCAGCGCGGAGTGGGACCGCTCCGGCATCCCGGAACGGTGCGGCAGGGGTGCCATCACGGACATCGGCTGGGTGCTCTCGTCGAGGACGGTGAGAAGGGGGTCACCCGGGATGTACACGACCGCACGCACACCGCCGTACGGCGACGGCTCGACATGCACCCCGAAGCCGTACTGGCGCACCAGCTGGCCGGCCGCCGCGAAACCGGACCGCGGCGGGTCGCCGAGCTGGGTGAGCAGCAGGCTGTCGTCACCCGACAGCAGCTCCATCGCGGCCTTGATCTCGTCGTCGTGCATACCGACGCCGTAGTCGTCGACGATGACCGAGGCGCCGCGGTTGCCCTGCTGGAGGGTGATGGTGACGGGCAGTTCACGGTGCGAGTGGTGCAGCGCGTTGGCCAGCAGCTCGGTCACCACGATCGCGATCGGCTCCACGGCCCGCGCGACCACGGCGACCGGGTCGCGCAGCTGGTTGCTGACCTGCACCCGCTCGTAGCCGCGCAGCCGGGAGGTGGCGCCGACGACCAGCTCGGCGAGGTAGGAGTCCTCCCGGGTGAGTCCCGGCCAGGCGCCGCAGACGACACCGGTGGCCTGGATACGCCGCAGCGCCTGCTCGTTGAGGAAGTCGGCGTTCAGCAGGTCCTGGGCGACGCTCGGGTCGTCGTAGCGGTGCTGCATCTCCTGAAGCGCCGTCTGGAGCTGGTAGAGCAGCGCCTGGATGGTGGTGGTCGCGCCGCGGAGGGTGGACTGCGCGGCGGCGTCGACGCGCGACCGCTCCTTGGTGATCGCGTCGCTGACCTGCTCCAGTACGGCGCTCAGCGCGTGGTCGGTCTCCGTCCCGGCGAACCGGGCGTCCTTGAGCCCCGGTACCGGCACATGGGGGTGGGCCAGCGCCAGCGTCAGGTCGGGGAGCCGGGTACCGGCCAGGTGCCGGATCTCGGCCTCGGTGGCGCGCAGCCGGGCCGACAGCTCCGTATTGCTGTGGAGCGTGGCGCTGTTCTGTTCCTCAGCGGCGGACAGGCGCGTTCTCAGGCCGGCGCGCTGCCCGTGCGCGCGGATCGAGAGCGCCGCCAGGACCACGGCGGCGGCCGTACCTGCGCTGAGGCACCACAACAGCGCCTCCGGTATGGATGTCATCGAGATCCTCAATTGGGGTACTGACTGGGTCGGCCGGCCATCACGGCGTCGTGCTGCCGATCATCACGGGATGCTACCGGGCAGTTGACGTGCCGTGAGGGCCACTTCCCATGGGGGACTGAGAAGCGTGGAAGGTCGCCTTCCGCCCGCGATGACCCGGACCATAACGTGATGTGGCCCCGTCATCCAGTGGGATGGCGGGGCCTTTGTGTGACTGGTGTGAACGCCTGGTGAAAGCCGGTCAGGAAGCCGGGAAGTGGCCGTCTTTGACGGCGTCGATGAAGGCCGTCCAGCGGGGCGCGGTGAAGACCAGGGCGGGGCCGTGGGGGGTCTTGCTGTCGCGGACGGGGACGATGCCGGTGGGGCCGTCGGCGACCTCGACGCAGCTGCCGCCGTTGCCATCGCTGTAGCTGCTCTTGCGCCAAGAGGCGGCGCCGGGGAAGTCGTGGGCGACCTCGACGCAGTCGCCGTTGTTGTGGTCGCTGTAGCTGCTCTTGCGCCAGGAGGCAGCGCCGGGGAACTCGTGGGCGATCTCGACGCAGTTGCCGCCGTGCTCATCGCTGTAGCTGCTCTTGCGCCACTGGGCGGTGCTCAGGTCGTACTCGCGCATCGTCTGTAGTCCTCCGCCGCCGATTCGAGCAGGGCCAGGGACGCCTCCGGCGACAGCGCGACGGCCCTGACCAGATCGTAGGCCGCCTGTGCCCACTTCACCACGGCAGGATCGTCCAGCAAATTCCCCGAATACGCCCCTTCTGTATAGGCGGTTGGCGGAGCGTCGTCGAACTCCATGAGTCGCAGTGACTTGCCCATGACTGGATATGCCCCCGCCGCGAACGGGAGGACTTGCAGCAGAATCTTTCGCTCGCGCGCGAGCTGCGCGATGTGCTCCAGCTGCTCGGCCATGACGGCCGGACTGCCCACCGGCACACGTAGCACGGCCTCATGCAGTACCGCCCAGTACACAGGGCGCATAGCGTCTTTGAGGATGACTGCCCGGTCGAGTCGGCCGCGGACCTTCTCCTCGATGTACTCCTCTGCCGCGAGCGGGTTGCCCGCGAGCATGAATGCCCGCGTGTACGCCGCGGTCTGCAAGAGCCCCGGAATGATCATCGACTCGAAGTCGTTGATCTTCGTCGCCAGCCGCTCCAGCTCCGCCGCTGCCGCGAAATAATCCGGGTACCGCTGGTCATCGATCAGCTTTCGCCAGGTCCGCTCGAAAAAACCATCGGTTTGTAGAACCTCGTCGATCCGGAGCGCCACATCCAGCTGTGGCTTACGGATCGCCTGCTCGAACTGGCCGATGTAGCCGCCTGAGACGATCACCTGTCGCCCCAATGCTTCCTGGGTTAAGCCGGATTCTTCCCGGCGGCGCTTGAGCTCTGCGCCCCAGTATTCCCAGGCCGCTTGTCGCGAGGCGTTGGCCATAACCTAACTCCTTTGTGCTGCACGGCAGTTGTAGCGCCGATCTCCTTGCTCAGCCTAGTTCCGCACCGTCACGCTCTGAATGCGAACAGTGAAACCCCTCACGGAAAGTACGGAAGATCATGAAGCAGCCCAAGGAAGTGGAAACCGTGACGACGGAATTGCGGGAAGCCCTCGCCCGCGTAGGAGTGGTGCTGCCGTCGCTGCACCCCGACCCCGTCTCGTACGCGCATCGGTACCTCCCGCCGCTCGTGGAACTGGGGTGCTGCACGATGGACGTCGCCCGGCGGCTGACCGCGGCGCTCGCCGAGTCCTCACCGGCCCCCGGCGAGCCTTCGCCGCCCCGGCAGGACACCGTCGCGGAGCGCCTGAGCATCGCGACCGCCTACGTCAACGCGCGCAGCCGGGGCGAGCGGGCCTGAGGGACGCCCGCCCCCGCCGATGCGCGAGAATGGCGCCATGAGTCTGTTCCGCGACGACGGCATCGTGCTGCGCACCCAGAAGCTGGGTGAGGCGGACCGGATCATCACGCTGCTCACCCGGGGGCATGGACGGGTCCGGGCGGTGGCCCGTGGGGTGCGGCGGACGAAATCGAAGTTCGGGGCGCGGCTGGAGCCGTTCTCGCACGTCGATGTGCAGTTCTATGCGCGCGGCAGCGAGCTGATCGGGCGCGGGCTGCCGCTGTGTACGCAGAGCGAGACGATCGCCGCGTACGGCGGCGGGATCGTCACGGACTACGCCCGCTACACGGCCGGGACGGCCATGCTGGAGACCGCCGAGCGGTTCACCGACCACGAGGGCGAGCCCGCCGTGCAGCAGTATCTGCTGCTGGTCGGCGGGCTGCGGACGCTGGCCCGCGGTGAGCACGAGCCGCATCTGGTGCTGGACGCCTTTTTGCTGCGCTCGCTCGCCGTCAACGGCTATGCGCCGAGTTTCGACAGCTGTGCACGGTGCGGGCTGCCCGGTCCCAATCGGTTCTTCTCCGTGGGGGCGGGCGGTGTGACCTGCGGTGACTGCCGGGTGCCGGGGAGCGTCGTACCCTCCTCTGAGGCCATTGGGCTCCTGAGCGCGCTGCTGACCGGCGACTGGGAGACCGCGGACGCCTGCGAGGCCCGTCATGTCCGGGAGGGCAGCGGACTCGTCGCGGCGTATCTGCACTGGCATTTGGAGCGGGGCCTGCGTTCCCTCCGGTATGTAGAGAAATAGCGAAAACGACCCTCAAGACAAAACGCCCCTCAAGACACATAGGAGACGTGGGCCGCATGGCACGACGCGGGATTCTGGGCCGCAATCGACGCGAGTACGAGACGCCCGAGCTGCACCCCTCCGGTGCGCGGCCGCCGAAGATCCCCGGTGAGCTCGTCCCGAACCATGTGGCGGTCGTCATGGACGGCAACGGCCGGTGGGCCAAGGAGCGCGGGCTGCCGCGCACCGAGGGCCACAAGGTCGGCGAGGGCGTCGTCATGGACGTCCTCAAGGGCTGCATCGAAATGGGCGTGAAGAATCTTTCGCTGTACGCCTTCTCGACGGAGAACTGGAAGCGGTCCCCCGACGAGGTCCGCTTCCTGATGAACTTCAACCGCGATGTGATCCGGCGGCGCCGCGACGAAATGGACGCGCTGGGTATTCGTATCCGGTGGGTCGGCCGGATGCCGAAGCTGTGGAAGTCCGTGGTGCAGGAGCTCCAGATCGCCCAGGAGCAGACCAAGGACAATGACGCCATGACGCTGTATTTCTGCGTGAATTACGGCGGGCGGGCCGAGATCGCGGATGCGGCGGCGGCCATCGCGGCGGATGTTCGGGCCGGAAAGCTGGACCCGTCGAAGGTGAACGAGAAGACCGTCGCGAAGTACATGTACTACCCGGACATGCCGGACGTGGATCTCTTTGTGCGGCCGTCGGGTGAGCAGCGGACCTCGAATTACCTGATCTGGCAGAGCGCCTATGCCGAGATGGTCTTCCAGGACATTCTGTGGCCGGACTTCGACCGGCGGAATCTGTGGCAGGCCTGCCTGGAGTACGCGAAGCGCGACCGCCGGTTCGGGGCGGCGCCGGAGGCGGAGGGGCATCCCGCGAAGTAAGGCGGAAGGCCGGCCGGCAAGGCTGGGCGGCCAGGGGCGTACAAGGGTCCGGCGGCGTTCGCTCCGAACGCCGCCGGACCCTTGCCCGTGCAGGCCCCGCGTAGGCCCGTCCCGTCAGGAGTGCCAGATCTCGCGGAGGTGCGAGACGGTGCCGGAGCCGTTCACGGTGATCTCGTAGAGGTCTCCCGAGCAGGCGAGCGGCGGCTCGACCTGGTCGTGCCGCAGGCAGGCGGAGAGGTGCCGGGTCAGCTCGGCGACGGTCACCGTGCGGTGGCCGGTCGCGCCGGTGCTCAGCTCGGCCGTGGCCCCCGGGGCCAGCGGTTGGCGGGCCGCCTTCCCCGTCCCCGCATACCCGCCGCCGTTGGGATCACAGGCGAACTTCGCCTCCCGGACGGAGAGCGCGCCGTGCGACGGCGCGGCCATGACCTGCACGATCCGGTGGCCCTTGGCCAACTTGCCGGGGGTGCAGTCGGAGGTCGGTTCCGGGTCGATCGGCAGGTCCTTCACGGGCGAGGCCGAGGCCGAAGCGGGGGCCGAGGGGGCCGGTGAGCCGGACGGTGTGGCCGCCGGGGACGAGGCGGCCGGGGCGGACGAGCCGGTGGCCTCCGGGGAGGCGTCCGTGTCCGCACCCTTGCAGGAGGTGAGCGTGGCCAGTGCCGCGGCACATACGGCCGCGGTGAGCAGGCGGCGGGTGAACATGCAGGCGTTCTCTCTCGTGTGCGGGGCAGAGCGGGGCGGGGCAGGGCGGGGCGGGGTTGAGGGGCCGGCTCGGACCGGGGCCGAAGGGCCGGCCCGGACCGGGCTGCGGTGTCAGGCGCCCCGCAGCCCCGGGCCGATCCGTCGGTCGCGTCCTAGAGGCCGTTGCGGCGGTAGGGCACGTACGGCTGGCCGATCGACCTCTCGTGCGCGGCGTCGCCGGAGTAGTACGGATACGGGATGACGTGCGAGACGGTGCCCTGGGAGCCGTTGTCCTCCAGGGCGATGTACTTGGTGTGCTCCTTGTCGGCCCAGCCGCCGAAGAGGACGGTGTGGTCGCCGGCGACCAGCGCGTCGCCCGGCTGGAGGTCGTCCTTGGTGATCACGTGGGCGGTGTCGTTGCCCATCAGGCCGTAGGTGTTCAGGCCCGGAGGCTGGAGGCCCCAGGCGGCGGAGACGAACCCTGAGCAGTCGTCCCGGTAGCCGTTGGTGGTGGCCGACTGGCTGTAGCCGATCCGGTGCTCCACCCGCTCCAGGGCGCGGTCGATGATGTCCTTGCGCTCGCCCGGCAGGCCGGAGGTATCGGGAGCGGTCTCGACGCCGGCACCGGTGGTCGTGTGGTGCTTGCCCGGCGACCAGGCGTCCCAGTCGCCCTTCGTCTCCCACTTGCCGTCGCCGTGCCCCTCGGTGGGGGCCGGGCCGGAGGCGCCGCCCCCACCGGCGGAGCCGCCGTTGCCGCCACCGCCGCCACCGCCGCCGTTGCCGCCGCCACCGGAGCCGCCGCCGGTGTGTCCGGGGGAGTGGGGGGCCTCGTGCTTCTTCCGGTCCTTGATCTTCTTCAGTTCATCTTCGATCTTCTTCTCATTGGCCTCGTACTCGGCCTTGACCTTCTTGATCTTCTCGGCGTCGCCCGCCAGCTCCTCGAGCAGCTTCTTCTTGTTCTCCTCGAGGCGCTCGCTCACCTCGGCGATGGCCTTCACGTCCGCGAGCACCTGGTAGGCGATGCCGAAACCGGGGAGCTGCGCGAGCGGCGCCGTCGCGAGGTCGATCCCCGCGGCCGTGACCAGCGTCTTCTTGATCTCCCCCAGCTGCTGGTTGAGCTCCAGCATCCGCCGGCTGACCGCGCGCCAGTCCTTCTCGATCTTGGCGAGTTCCGCCATCTCCACGCCGAACGTGTCGCCTGCCATCCGTACAACCCCCGTGATGTGGTGAGGGACCGCGAAGAGCCGGCATGCCGAGGAGGTATCGCGGTCTGAAAGCCTCGGGCTCCGCGGATGGGGAGCCCGGTGAATGTGGAGCCCGGTGAATACGGCGTCCGGTGAATACGGCGTCCGTTGAATACGGAGTCCGGTGAAGGGTGAACTCCGTGGGCGCAGCGCCCCGGACGGGACTGACGTGGTGTCAGTAGACTTGGGACAGCCGGGTGACCGATGTGCCCAGCGTGGAGAGGTCGTCGGAGATCTTGTTCATCTCCTTGACGCGGCCGTGCGCGACGGTGACGAAGGCGTCGGATGCCGGACCGTGCCAAGTGAGGTGGTCCAGGGTGGAGTTGATCTCCTTGGTCAGGCCGTCCAGCTCGGTGCTCAGCTTCTTCAGCTCGGCCGCGATCTTCTGTAGGTCGGCCTCGCCGCCGCCGAACATCTGGGTCAGCACCCAGTGCGCGATCTCGGCCGGCGCCATCATGACGTCCTTGCCGATCTCGACCACGTCGCCGACCAGCTTTGTGCCGTCGTCCCAGAGTTCTCCGAGAACGCCCATATTCTCCCCCGTGGTATGCGCGTAGAGCCACGCTGATGCCGCGTCAAGGCTAGCACCAGCGTGTACCTGACAGTTATCCCCAGGAGCGGGTCCGATGAAGATGACCACCGCGGGTCCGGCGACGACGAGGACCGCGGGTCCGGGCAGACGGAAGGGCCGCCTCCATGCGAAGGCGGCCCTCTCGTGTGCTTGCTACTGCTACTGCTACTGCTGTTCCGCGGTCTGCCGGCCCGCGCACTCCCCGCACGTTCCGAAGATCTCGATGGTGTGCGCGACGTCCTGGAAGCCGTGCTCCTTGGCGATCTGGTCGGCCCACTTCTCCACCGCGGGGCCCTCGACCTCGACGGCCTTGCCACAGGCCCGGCACACCAGATGGTGGTGGTGATCGTCGGTGCTGCACCGGCGGTAGACCGCCTCGCCCTCGCTGGTGCGCAGCACGTCGACCTCACCGGCGTCGGCGAGGGACTGGAGCGTCCGGTAGACCGTGGTCAGCCCGACCGAGTCGCCCTTGTGCTTGAGCATGTCGTGCAGCTCCTGCGCACTGCGGAACTCGTCGACCTCGTCGAGTGCGGCCGACACCGCGGTCCGCTGTCGCGTCGACCGGCCGCGTACCGGAGATCCCGCGCTCGTCGCCACCGTTGCCTCCCTAGAACGTCAGGACTTCCCCCTGTACGTGCGTCCCGCCATTGTGCCAGGTGATGACCGGACCACCGGGGGGACGCCGACGCGTACAGCTGTCTGCCGAAAGCTACCCGCCGCCGCCTCACCACCCGCGTTCATCCGGCCACGCTCACGTCGTCCGTGGCGGGGCGGCCGCCGGGTACCTCCAGAGTGCACCCCTTGGCGTCCTCTGCGGCAGCCCTGGCGCGCTTTTTCGCGAGCGGCGCGGCGAGCGCCGTGAAGAGGACGAACAGGGCGATGGCGAACAGCACGATGGTGGCGCCGGACGGCACGTCCACGTAGTACGAGGTGGCGGTGCCCGTAAGAGTGACCGCGACACCGATCGCGACGGCCACCGTGAAGGTGACCGCGAAGCTGCGGCTGATCTGCTGGGCGGCCGCGACCGGGATCACCATCAGGGCGCTGACCAGCAGCAGCCCGACGACGCGCATGGCGACGGTGACGGTGACCGCGGCGGTGACGGCGACCAGCAGATTGAGCAGCCGCACCGGCAGGCCCGTCACCCGGGCGAACTCCTCGTCCTGGCAGACGGCGAACAGCTGGCGGCGCAGCCCGATCGTGATCGCCAGCACCAGGGCCGCCAGGACGTAGATCGTGGTCATGTCCTGCGGGGAGACAGTGGTGATCGAACCGAAGAGGTAGGTGCCGAGGTTGGCGTTGGAGCCGGCGTCGGAGAGGTTCATCAGCATCACACCGCCCGCCATGCCGCCGTAGAACAGCATGGCCAGCGCGAGGTCACCGCGGGTCTTGCCGTACCAGCGGATCAGCTCCATGACGACGGAGCCGGCGATGGCGACGGCGGTGGCGACCCACACCGGGCTGGTGTTGAGCAGAAAGCCGAGGCCGACGCCGGTGAGCGCGACATGGCCGATTCCGTCGCCCATCAGGGCCTGGCGGCGCTGGACGAGGTAGATGCCGATGGCGGGAGCGGTGATGCCGACGATCAGGGCGGCGATCAAGGCCCGCTGCATGAAGGCGTAGTTCAGGATTTCCATGTCGGTCGTCCTCGCAGAAGGGAGCCGGTGCTCGGGCGGTGGCGGGCCGGGGTGCGGGGGGTGTTCCCCGAAGAGCGCGGCATCAGCTCAGCAGCCCCGTCCGGATCGGTTCCGCGGCCGCATCGGCGTGCGGGTGGACATGGTCGTGGCCGGGCAGCGCGTGCTGGCCCACGGCCTCGGGCGGCGGGCCGTCGTGGACCACACAGCCGTCCCGCAGCACCACCGCGCGGTCGATCAGCGGCTCCAGCGGGCCCAGCTCGTGCAGGACGAGCAGGACCGTCGCGCCGCGGCCGACCTGTTCGCGCAGTGCGGAGGCGAGCACCTCCTGGCTGGCCAGGTCGACGCCGGCCATCGGCTCGTCCATGATCAGCAGCTCCGGTTCGCCGGCCAGCGCGCGGGCGATCAGCACCCGCTGGTGCTGTCCGCCGGAGAGCGCGTTGACGGAGTCCTTGGCCCGGTCCGCCATGCCGACCAGCTCCAGGGCGCGGTGCACCGCGGCCCGGTCGGCCTTGCGCAGGATGCCCAGCTTCGTACGGGCGAGCCGGCCGGCCGTGACGACCTCGCGGACGGTGGCGGGGACGCCGCCGGCCGCGGTGGTGCGCTGCGGTACGTACCCGATCCGGGCCCAGTCCCTGAACCGGCGGAACGGCGTGCCGAAGAGCGACAGCTCGCCGCCGGTGAGAGGGACCTGGCCGATCACGGAGCGTACGGCGGTGGACTTGCCGGAGCCGTTGGCGCCGAGCAGGGCCACGACCTCGCCGGAGCGCACGGTCAGGTCGACGCCGCGCAGCACGGGGCGGGCCCCCAGGGAGGCGGTGGCCCCGTGCAGGTCGATGACCGGCTGGGCGGGCGACTGGTTCATGGTGACCTCCGTCACGTGCTGTGCGGTGTCCGTCACTTGCTGCCGAGCGCCTTCTGGAGCGCGGCGAGGTTGGCGTGCTGCACCTCGAAGTAGTCCCGGCCGCGGGACTTGCCGGTGATGCCTTCCAGCGGGTCCAGGACATCGGTCTTCAGGTGCAGGTCACCGGCCAGGGCCTTGGCGGTGGCCGGGTTGGCGATCGTCTCGAAGAAGACCGTGGAGACGTGGTGCTTCTTCGCGAGGGTGTGCAGGTCCTTGATGCGGTGGGCGCTGGGCTCGGACTCCGGGTCGAGGCCGCTGATGGCCTCCTCGGTCAGGCCGTAGCGCTCGGCGAGGTAGCCGAAGGCCGCGTGGGTGGTGAGGAAGGTGCCCGAGGGGCGCTTCTTCAGCCCGTCCCGGAACTCCTTGTCCAGCCCGTCCAGCTTCTTCACCAGCGCATCGGTGTTCTTCTGGAAGTCGGCCTTGTGGTCCGGGTCCGCCTTGGCGAGGGTCTTGTTGACGCCCTTGGCGACCTCGGCGTACTTCACGGGGTCGAGCCAGATGTGGGGGTCGTTGCCGCCCTCGGCCTCGGAGTGCGAGTGATTGTCGCCGGTGGTGTGGTCGTGGCCGTCGACCTCGGTGCCGTGCTTTTCGAGGGAGGTCAGCGAGGCGGCGTCGGCGACGTGCTTGTTGCCGGACTGCGCGACGGCGTCGTCCACGGCGGGCTGGAGGCCCTTGAGGTAGACGATCGCGCCGGACTCGCCGAGCTGGCCGGTCTGCCGCGGGGTGAGCTCCAGGTCGTGCGGCTCGACACCCGGCTTGGTGAGGTCGGTCACCTCGACGTGCTTCCCGCCGATCTGCCGGGCGAGGAATTCCATGGGGTAGAAGGACGCTGTCACCCGCAGCTTGCCGTCCTCGGTGCGGGCGCCGCCGGCGGGGGAGCAGGCGGAGAGAGCCAGCAGGCCGAGCACCGAGACTCCGGCGAGGGCCGCGGTGGATATATGACGGCGTATGTTCATGACACTCATTTTCAACAAAGTTGGAAACGATTGTCAACAACAGGGAGGGTGGGTGTGAGCGGGGCGACAGTGGGCCGGAACTGATCCACAACCGATCCGGAACCGATTTGATCCGGGGGGTACGGCCGCCGGTACCCTGAACTATTCGCCCACCCGTCTCCCGACCACCACCCCCCATCGAGGCGCTAGGGCGCTGCCCATCCATCGTTCGTCGTCGTAATGAAGAGAGCACCGTGGCCGCCGACAAGATCGATACCATCGTCAGCCTGAGCAAGCGCCGTGGCTTCGTATACCCGTGCAGTGAGATCTACGGCGGCTCCCGCGCTGCCTGGGACTACGGTCCCCTGGGCGTCGAGCTCAAGGAGAACATCAAGCGTCAGTGGTGGCGCGCCATGGTCACCTCGCGCGAAGACGTCGTCGGTCTCGACTCGTCGGTGATCCTGGCCCCCGAGGTCTGGCAGGCGTCCGGCCACGTCGCCACCTTCACCGACCCGCTCACCGAGTGCACCTCCTGCCACAAGCGCTTCCGCGCCGACCACCTGGAAGAGGCGTACGAGGCCAAGCACGGCAAGCTCCCGGCGAACGGCCTCGCCGACCTGAACTGCCCGCACTGCGGCAACAAGGGCAGCTTCACCGAGCCCAAGCAGTTCTCCGGCCTGCTCTCCACCCACCTCGGCCCCTCGCAGGACACCGCCTCGGTCGCCTACCTGCGCCCCGAGACCGCGCAGGGCATCTTCACCAACTTCGCCCAGGTGCAGCAGACTTCCCGCAAGAAGCCGCCGTTCGGCATCGCGCAGATGGGCAAGTCCTTCCGCAACGAGATCACGCCCGGCAACTTCATCTTCCGGACCCGCGAGTTCGAGCAGATGGAGATGGAGTTCTTCGTCAAGCCGGGCGAGGACGAGCAGTGGCAGGAATACTGGATGGAGCAGCGGTGGAACTGGTACCGCGACCTCGGCATCCGCGAGGAGAACATCCGCTGGTTCGAGCACCCGGCCGAGAAGCTCTCGCACTACTCCAAGCGCACCGCTGACATCGAGTACCGCTTCAACTTCGGCGGCACCGAGTTCTCCGAGCTGGAGGGTGTGGCCAACCGCACCGACTACGACCTGTCCGCGCACGCCAAGGCGTCCGGCCAGGACCTCTCCTACTTCGACCAGGAGGCCGGCGAGCGCTGGACTCCGTACGTCATCGAGCCGGCGGCCGGTGTGAACCGCGCGATGCTCGCCTTCATGCTCGACGCGTACATCGAGGACGAGGCGCCCAACGCCAAGGGCAAGATGGAGAAGCGCACCGTCATGCAGCTCGACCCGCGCCTGGCGCCGGTCAAGGTTGCGGTGCTGCCGCTGTCCCGTAACCCGCAGCTGTCGCCGAAGGCGAAGGGGCTGGCCACGGACCTGCGCAAGAACTGGAACATCGAGTTCGACGACGCGGGCGCGATCGGCCGCCGCTACCGCCGCCAGGACGAGATCGGCACGCCGTTCTGCGTCACGGTCGACTTCGACACCCTCGACGACAACGCGGTGACCGTGCGCGAGCGCGACACCATGAAGCAGGAGCGGGTCAGCTTGGACCAGATCCAGGCCTACCTGGGCGCGCGACTGCTCGGCTGCTAACTCCCGCGGTGCGGCGCCGGCCCCTTCCGGGGCCGCGCCCATCTGCGACCTCAAGCGCCGGCCGGCCTCGGATTTTCCGGGGGTGGCCGGCGCTTTTGGGTGCAGGGGTGCGGGTGGGTTGGGGGAGGGGCAGCGCGGTGGTGGTGAGGGCGATGGGGGTGTGGGGGGTGAGCGCCGTGTGGGTCGATCGCCGTGTGGGCTGGTCGCCACGGGGTGATGGGCGTCGCGCCGGGGCGTGGGCTGGGTAGCGGGAATGCCGTCCGGTGTCCCCGCGTTGTGGCCCGCAGGGGGCCCGCGCACCCCTTACGGGATCTGTTCGTCCACCCCCTAGGCATCTCACGTCCGCCGCGACGCGAGCCAGGCGGACAGGCCCGCCAGGGGGAGTTCCGCTCCGGCAGCCATGGCGAGGGCGGTGGCCAGTTCCGTGCCGGGGGCGGCGGTGGCCAGGTCGAGGCAGGCGTCGGCGAGGAGCAGGACGGCCGCGGCGGCCGCGGGGGCGCGGTGGCGGGAGTCGCCGCGCAGCAGCCGGGTGCCGGCGGTGAGGAGGGCGGCGGCCTCCAGGGCGTCCAGGGCGACCCAGGCGGCGGCCTCGGCGGGCGGGAGGGTGCCCGCCAGGTAGCCGAGCCAGGGGAGGAGGGCGAGCCCGGCGCCGGTCAGGATCCTGCCCTGCCGACGGCGGGCGGCACTGAGCGGCGCCGGGCCGATGCCGCCGATGCGGCTGCAACTGCCGCTTATGGAAGCCGAGTTGAATGTGCTGAGGGCCATGGAGAGGGTCTCTTCCGGAGTCGCGAACCCGGCCGTCGGGCTCGTGATCAACACTCCGGTTTTCGCAGGCCACCGTCAGTAACGTCGCTGTCCGACTTGGGGTGGCACCAGCTACACCCCCGCTACGGACACTGCTGTCATGGCCGCCGCGTGAACCGGCCCCATACGGTTGGACCATGACCGTCCCGCCCCGGCTGCGCCGGGCTCTCGTACGTATGCGGCGTGACATCGCCTTCATAGCCGCCGGGATGACGCTGCATCTCCTCCCGCTGCTGCTGCACTGCTGGGTGGTCATGCTGCTGCTCGGCACGGTGTTCGACCCGGACCCCGATACGCCGGTGGTGCTGGCGTTCTCGCTTCCCCTGCTGTTCGTCGCGGGCTGGGGGCTGACCGAGCCGCAGCGCTGGCGGTTCCGGGCGCTGTGCGGAGTGGAGCTGCCGCGGCTGCGGTTCAGGGAGATCAAGCGGCAGTTCGGCTACAACTTGCTGATCGGCCCGCTGCTCGTGGTGCTGGAACTCCTGCTGCTGGCACTTCTTTTGGCGGCGGTGGCGGCGTCGCTGGTTCTGGTGTGGGTCTGGCTGGTGCCGTGGCAGTGGCGGCGCGACCACGGGGGCTACGTCGTCCCGGGCGGATACCTCACGGTGGCGGGGCTGCTGGCGCTCGCCGCGGTGCCCCCGCTCGCCGGCGGGCTCGTGCGGCTGGAGATCCTGGTGGGGCGGGCGGTGCTGGGCGTGAGCCGGTCCGACGAGCTGGCGCGCAGGGTCGAGGACCTCACCGAGAGCCGGGCCGGTGCGGTGGACGCCGCCGACGCCGAGCGGCGGCGCATCGAGCGCGATCTGCATGACGGCGCACAACAGCGGCTGGTGTCGCTGGCCCTGAACCTCGGGCTGGCCAAGGCCACACTGACGGATCTGCCACCGGAGGCGCAGCAGGTCATCGATGCCGCGCACCGTGAGGCGAAGGACGCGATCGAGGAGCTCAACAACCTGGTGCGGGGGCTCCATCCGGCCGTTCTGGACGAACTGGGGCTGGATGCGGCGCTGTCGGGTCTCGCGGCGCGCGCGCCACTGCCCGTACGGCTGCGGGTGGATCTGCCGACGGACCTGCCTTCGGGCCTGCCGGCGGACCTGCCGACGGATCTGCCGCAGCGCATGGCGCCGGCCGTCGAGGCGGTCGCCTACTTCGTCGTCTCCGAGGCGCTGACGAATATCGCCAAGCATGCGCGGGAGGCGACCCGGGCGGAGGTGACGGTCACCCGGCTCGGCGAGATACTTCGGGTGGTGATCGCCGACGACGGTTCGGGCGGCGCCGATCCGTCCGGGGGAAGCGGTCTGAAGGGGCTCGCCCAGCGCGTGCGGTCCGTGGACGGAACACTCCGGATGAGCAGCCCCGTGGGGGGCCCGACCATGATGAGCGTGGAGCTGCCGTGCCCGATGTGAGGCGTGCCGTGATCGCCGAGGACTCCGTACTGCTGCGGATCGGGCTGGTCAAGGTGGTGGAGATGGCCGGGTTCGAGGTGGTGGCCGAGGCGGGGGACGCGCAGGAGCTGCTGGCGGCGGTCGGGGAACACCGGCCCGACCTCGCGGTGGTGGACGTCCGGATGCCCCCGGGTTTCACCGACGAGGGCGTACGCGCCGCGCTGTCCATCCGCCGGGACCGGCCCGGCACGGCCGTGCTGATGCTCTCCCAGTACGTCGAGGAGCGCTACGCGGCCGATCTGCTCGCGACGAACACCAGCGGCGTCGGCTATCTGCTCAAACAACGGGTCGCGGACGTCGAGGAGTTCATCGAGGCACTGCGCAGGGTGGCGGCCGGCGGCACCGCGCTCGACCCGCAGGTCGTCGCCCAGCTGCTGGTACGTCGGGCGAGCGATCCGCTGGAGCGGCTGACGGCCCGCGAACGGGACGTCCTCGCCCTGATGGCCGAGGGCCGCTCCAACGCGGGAATCGCCGCCCAGCTCGTGGTGAGCGAGAGCGCGGTCGCCAAACACATCAACAACATCCTCGCCAAACTGGACCTGCCGAAGGCGGACGCCGACCACCGGCGGGTGCTGGCGGTGCTGCACTTCCTGGGGGTGGGGGGCCCGGGGGCGTCGGCCCTCGCTCCCGGACACCACCCCCCGGCCCCCTGAGCAGCGCAGCAACCGCCGCTGACCGGAGGCGCGCACGCCCCAAGTGGGCGCAATCCGGCCCTAGTTGGCCCACGGCGGCGCCATGGTGCTGCCGTCGGCCAGCTCGGCGGTCAGGCCGGTACGGGTGGTGACCCACATGTGCGCCGGCTCGTCGGCCTGATTGGCCACCGCGAGTGCGGAGCCCGCGGGAGCCACCGCCGCATCACCGGGGCCGAGCTCGGCGATCTCACCGTCGATGGAGAAGCGCAGCCGTCCGGACAGGACGTAGAAGGTTTCCTCCTGGCTGATGACGTGGGCCGGGGGCACCGTTGCGGCCGGAACTTCGCAGGTCCAGGCCGCGAGATCCCGGCTGCCGGTGGCCGGCCGGACGTAGGAGCGGAAGCGTGCGCCGTGGATTTCGTGAACGACGGCCTCGTGGCTGCGGATAAAGGGCATGTCGGCCTCCCCGGGCAGGCGGCGCGGCGGCAGCGGCGCACAGCGGTGCGCAGTGCCGCCCGGCGATGCCTCCCTATATGGACAAGTTGCTTGTCCATATAGACAAGCTGGTTGTCCAGTTATAGTCAAGGCATGGATGACGCCCTGTCCCTCTCCACGCTCGTGCTCGCGCTGTCCGGACAGTTGGTGCAGGAGATTCACACCCGTGTGTCCGAGCAGGGTTTTGCGGACCTGCGCCCGGTTCACGGGTTCGCCTTCGCCCGGATCTCCCGGGGCGACGTCACCACCGCCGGTCTGGCCGAGCACCTGGGGGTCACCAAGCAGGCCGCCGCCCAACTGGTCGAGGAGCTGGTCCGCAAGGAGTATGTGCGGCGCCGGCCGCACCCCCAGGACGCCCGTGCCCGGCTCCTGGAGCTGACCGAGCGGGGCTGGGCCGCGACGCGTGCCGCCGACGAGGCCGCCCGGGCGGCCGTCGCGCCATGGCAGGAGACGCTGGGGGCGGAACGTTTTGAAGCACTCACCGCCGACCTGGCCCGACTCGCACCGAACGGGCCGATCCGGCCTGCCTGGTGAGCCGGGGGCGTCCGGGTTCTGCTGCCTCTCGTGGGCTTCGGCGGCTGTGGCTTCGGGCGGCTCGTGGCTTCGGGTGGCTTGGGGCCTTACGGCGGTGCCCGCCCGCGCTCGCTTCGCGCCGTGAAAATGCGTTGCCGGGGGTGGGGCGGCGCGGGAGGCTTCAGGCATGTCCGACCATGAAGTCAGCGGTTCACAGGGGGTGGCCGCCCTCTTCTCCAAGGGGCGGCTGACGGCGATCCCGCGGAAGACGGCCCGCCGCGAGCAACTGCTCGTCCATCTCACGGAGACGTTGTTCGAGCGGGACCGGGAGTACACCGAGCGCGAGGTCAACGAGGCACTGCTGACGGTGCACGAAGACTGCTCGGCGCTGCGCCGCTACCTCGTCGTGGCGGGCCTGCTGACCAGGCCCAAGGACGGCAGCAGTTATCGGAGGGCCGGGTAGCGGCTCTCTCGGCGGGACGGTCGTCCCGGGCAGCGAGGTACCTGTCGCGGGGCGGGGGGCGGCGGCCGTTCTCGGTAGGGTCGGCCCACCGCACCGGACATGGAGGAGCCATGAGAGTCGTACAGACCGCCACGCTCCTGGTCGCGACCCTCGGCGTGGGGCTGATGGCCGGCCTGTTCGCCGCCTTTGCCTACGCGGTGATGCCGGGCCTCCGGCGGTCCGCCGACCGCACCTTCGTAGAGGCCATGCAGAACATCAACAGGGCCATCGTCAACGGCTGGTTCCTGCTCCCCTTTCTGCTGCCGGTCCCCTTGCTCGTCCTCGCCACCGTCCTGGCCTGGAACGGGCCCGGCCGGGTGGCACTGCCGTGGATTCTCGCCGCGCTGGTGCTGTACTTGGCGGGCTTCTTCGTCACCAGCGGCGTCAACGTCCCCCTCAACAACGCCCTCGACAAGGCCCGCCACAACGCCTTCGACAACGCCCTCGACAACGCCTTCGGCAAGGCTCCGACGGATGACGGTCCGGCTGCCTTGGGCGATGCCGGCGGCTCCCGCGGCCCCGGCGGCCCGGCCGATATGGCCGACACGGCCGACCGGCTTGGTGTGCTCAAGGCCGCGCGGGACAGCTTCGAGGGCCGGTGGGTCGCCTGGAACATCGTGCGCGCGCTCGCCCACACCGCCGCCTTCGGCATGCTCGCCTGGGCTCTCTTCCTGCATGGCGTGGCGGGGGCGGGGGCGGGGGCGGGGTGACGAGCCGTCCGGGCGCTGCTCGACGACTGGCAGCAGGCGAGGACGCCTTCCTGGCGCGGCCTCACACCCCTGCCGCGTTGCCGCGTTGCTGCGTTCCTGTGTCGCTGATCAGCGCAGACTCAGGCCGTTGGCGCCGATGATCACGTCGTAGGGGCCCGCCAGGCCGCCTTCGCCGATGTAGCACCGGTAGCCGCTGGGCTTGCCGACCGGGACCAGCCGGACCGTGGGAATGTCGTCGCAGCGCAGCGAGTCCCTGGTCTTTCCGCCGAGGGTGCCGTACCGCTTCCACGCCGTGGCGCGCACACCTTCGCGGGTGATCACTCCGCCCTTGACCGGCGTGGCGGTGTACTGCGTCATGATGAAGCCGCCCGTGGTCTCCACGCGGAAGGGCACGTCGATGCCCAGGTACTTGACGCTACAGGTGAACTTCTGGGGCTTGTCGCCGACCGCGTCGGTGTCACAGGAACTGCTCGTCGGCTTCGGGACCATGCCGCCCATGCGGAGAACCCTGGTTTCGAGCTCGTACTTGATCTTCTCCAGCACCGGCGCCTTCTCGCCGGGCGCGGGATGCTGGGGCGCGACCGCATCAAGCGCCGGTGCCGTCGGACGTGTCACGGGCGTGCCCTTGGCCTGCTCCGGCTCCGAGCCGCAGGCACCGGCCGTCAAGACCACCAGCGTCGCTATCGCCGCTGTCCGCAGGCATCTCCGCGAACTCACCATGGAACTCATTGCTGTCTCCCCGTTTCGTACCGTCAGTCATGAGCCGGTTGATCATAGAGAGCCGTCATGAACGTGGTCGAGCGGGGGCGGAGCGACCATCTCCGGCCGGAGAATGGCTCCGACCGGGGCGTTCGTTCTCCGTTCGTGTCCAGCGGATCTTCCGGGACGGGACACCGTACTTGTGAGCTTGTCCGCCCGATGGCGTGACTCACTGCCTCCGGGCTCCGCCGCGCCCAAAGGCTGAGAGGCCATCGGTCGCTGAGAGTAGGTCCCGCGCCTGATGTGTGCTTCGCGCTTGCTGGCTACTGTCGGCGCTCATGCAGACCACGAAGCTCGTTCCTCGCCAGGCGCCGGAACGTAGACGTGAAACCCTGGAACGGCTCGCCACCGAGCGGGATGTATGGGTGTCGACAGCTCATCCCGAACACGGGCCGCACCAGGTGCCACTGTGGTTCATGTGGGACGGGCGGGCGGTGTGGATGTGCACCGGTGCGACCTCCGCGACTGCACGGAACGTCCGCGAAGACCCGCGTGTGCGCCTGGGGTTGCCGGACACCTCCGATGTGGTGCTTCTCCAGGGCACGGTGGAGTGCTTCCCGGACCACGAGGTGCCCGGGGACGCAGCGCAGGCATTCGTCGACAAATTCGGGTGGGACCCACGCCGCGAAGACGGCCCCTTTCTCTACATCCGCTTGGTGCCGAAGACTGTCCGTGCGTGGCGCGGCGAGCAGGAACTACGCGGCAGAGTCATCATGCGGGATGGCGCGTGGGTGGCCTGAGCTTGCCGTCGGCCGGTCATGTGACTGCGCCTGACGCTCGGCCCGTCGTTCCGGTCGGCACTCCGTCAAAGGGGCGTCGAACCAGCAGGACGTCAGGGCCAATCACCGCGGCTCCACACGTGATCGCCCGGAGATCCCCTAGCTGCGCAGGCCCCGCAGCACCAGGTCGCGGACGGCCTCGAAGTCGGTGGTGATTTCGGGTCGGGACCACTCGGGGGCGTAACACGGGTCGTGGAAGCGGCCGGTGGCGTCGAAGACGGCGCGGGCGGTGGTGGCGGGGGAGGGGGTGTGGAACTCGCCCTCGCTGACGCCGGCTTCGATGATGGTGGTGAGCTGGGCTTCCAGATCGGTGATGTGACGGTCGACCACACCGCCGCTCTCCCCGATCAACGCCATATAGGTGGCGAACAGTTCGGGGTCGTCGCCTGCCTTGTGCCGCTTGGCCTCGAAGAGGGCGGTCAGCCAGCGGTCAAGGCGTTCCGGAGCTGGTCCTTCCGCCGCGACGATGACCGACAGTTCCTTGCTCGTACGGTCCAGCCAGCGCTCCGTGACCGCCTCCCGGAGTGCCGCCTTCGTACGGAAGTGGCGGTAGACGCTGCCGTGGCTGACGCCCAGGGCGCGCGCCACGTCCACGACCGTGGCCTTGGCCGGGCCGTAGCGACGCAGCACCTCCTCGGTGGCTTCGAGGATGCGCTCTGGGGTCAACGTCTCGGGCGGCATGGGGCGGGCGGCCTTTCGGAGAGGGCGGAGAGGGCGGAGAGGGCGGAGAGGGGGCGGCGGATGGTGCCGGGTGGTGCCGGTGGCACACCGGCGGGTGCCGGAACCGGCCGCGGGGTGCGTGTGTACACCGCGTCGGATCCGGGTGCCGGGTATGTACGGACGGTACCTGGCTCCGCCCCGTACCCGCTTCGGTGGCCACCCGGCCTCGGACGTTCCGGGCATCGATCGTCACCGGGCCTCGATCGTCTCCGGACCTCGATCGGTATCGGGCCTCGTTGGTCACCCAGCCCCGATCGGCGCCGTGCCCCGATCGGCTTCGTGCCCCGATCGGCTTCGGACCTCGATCGGCGTCGGACCTCCGTTGGTCATCACGGACCTCCGTCGGTCACCGGACCTCGATGGTTGACCTCGATCGTCACCGGGCCGCGGTGCTCGCGCCCCGGCGTCAGCGTTCGCTGTCCAGGTGGGCCATCTGGTCGGTGGGGTAGCGGTCGCCGGCGGCGGCGCCGGGCGGGACTGCGCGCTCGATCGCGGAGAGGTCGTCGGAGTCCAGGGTGACGTCCAGGGCGCCGAGGGCCTCGGTGAGCCGGTCGCGGCGGCGGGCGCCGACCAGCGGGACGATGTCCTCGCCGCGGGAGAGCACCCAGGCGATGGCGGTCTGGGCGACCGAGACGCCCTTCTGCTCGGCGATCTTGCGCAGCGCGTCCACCAGGTCGAGGTTGCGGTCGAGGTTCTCGCCCTGGAAGCGGGGGCTCATGCCACGGAAGTCGTTGGCGGCGAGCTTGCGGTCGCGGCTGAAGTGGCCGCTGATCAGGCCGCGCGACAGGACGCCGTAGGCGGTGACGCCGATGCCCAGCTCGCGGGCGGTCGGCAGGATCGCCTCCTCGATGCCGCGGGAGATGAGGGAGTACTCCATCTGGAGGTCGGAGATCGGGGCGACGGCGGCGGCCCGGCGCAGGGTCTCGGCGCCGACCTCGGAGAGGCCGATGTGCCGGACGTGCCCGGCCTCGACCAGCTCGGCGATGGCGCCGACGGTCTCCTCGATCGGAACGTCCGGGTCGACCCGGGCGATCCGGTAGATGTCGATGTGGTCGGTGCCCAGGCGCTGGAGGGAGTACGCGGCGAAGTTCTTCACCGCGTTCGGCCGGCCGTCATAGCCCGTGAAGCCGCCTTCGACCGTGCGCAGGGCACCGAACTTGACGCTGATCTGCGCCTTCCCGCGGGCCGCCGCGGGGGCGGTCCGCAGAGCCTCGTTGATCAGCAGTTCGTTGTGGCCCATGCCGTAGAAGTCGCCGGTGTCGAGCAGGGTGACGCCCGCGTCGAGGGCGGCGTGGAGGGTGGCGATGGATTCGCTGCGGTCGGTGTCGCCGTAGAGGGCGGACATGCCCATGCAGCCGAGGCCGAGGGCGGAGGTCTGCGGGCCGGTGGTGCCCAGGGTGCGGGTCTGCACTGCGTGCTCCTGGAGGACGGGAGGGGTGGGGATGGAGGTGTGGGGGCGTGGGGCTGGAGGTAGGGCGGATGCCATACGTTCCAGAACCACTATGGCATGACGACTGACAGATTTCAATATCTGTCAGTCGTCATGTGTGGGTGCCGGGCCTCGCCCCTCGCTCCCTCGTAGATCACCGCAGGTCAGCGGACGTCAGCGCAGAGTGCGAGGCAGTCGCAGGGCGAGCGCCGTCGTGCCCGCGACGATCGCCAGCTGCGTCAGCAGGGCGGCGAGCATCGCGTCGCGGATGCCGACGGACGGGATCAGTGCGAGGAAGAGGGTGCCGAGGGTGGCCACGCCGAGGGCGAGGCCGGACTGCTGGGTGGTGACCATGACGCCGCCGCCCACGCCGGCCTGTGTCACCGGCAGTTCGCTCAACACGATGCGCATCAGCACCGGCAGCACCATGCCCTGCCCGAGGCCCAGGACGGCCATGCTCGATGCGAGCCCGGCCACCGATATCGCGGGCCAGCCCGAGTGCACGGTCAGTGCCAGGCCGATCAGCCCGACGCCCTGGATCAGCGAACCGGCGACCACCACCCGCCGCCCGAACCGCATCACCAGCCGCGGACCGGCGAGCGAGGCGAAGAAGAACGTGACGCACAGCGGGGCCAGGGACAGTCCGGCCGCGAACGGGCCGTAGTGCAGGCCATTCTGGAGGGCGACGGCGACCACGAACATGAAGCCGCCGAAGCCCAGCGTGAACGGGATGATCATGGTGAGTCCGCTGTTCACGGAGGGGATCCGCAGCAGCGAGGGCGGGACGAGCGGGGTACGCCCTGCGCGTTCGGCCCGGCGCTCGACGAGGAGGAACGCGGCGGCGGCAAAGGGGAAGACGGCCAGCAGGATCCAGGACCACAGGGGCCAGCCGGCCGCCCGGCCCTCCGTCAGCGGCAGCAGCAGGGTGATCAGCGTGGCGGCGAGCAGCGCGGTCCCGGGGCCGTCCACCCGGCTCGGGTGCGGGGAGCGGGTCTCGGGGACCGTACGGGCGGCCAGCAGCCAGGCCGCGGCGGAGATCGGAACGTTCACCAGGAAGACCGCGCGCCAGCCGGTGCCCGCCAGGTCGACGGAGACCAGCAGGCCGCCGAGCACCTGGCCGACGGCGCTGGCGACACCGGCCGTACCGCCGTAGAGGCTGACGGCCTTGGCGCGCCGCTTGCCGGTGGTCGTGGCCTGGATGGTGGCCAGCACCTGCGGCAGCAGCAGCGCGGCCGCGGCCCCCTGGGCGACCCGGGCGGCCACCAGCGTCCCGGCGTCCGGGGCAAGACCGCAGGCCAGTGACGTCAGGCCGAACGCGACCAGGCCCCAGAGGAACAGCCGGCGCCGGCCGATCATGTCGCCGAGCCGGCCGCCGAGCACCAGCAGCATGGCGTAGGCGACGCCGTAGCCCGCCACCACCATCTCCAGCATCGCGGGCCCCGCGTGCAGATCGTGGTCGATCGTCGGCAGTGCGACATTGACGATAAAGAAATCGATCATGGGCAGGGCCGCGCCCAGCAGTACGGTCAGCAGGCCGAGCGGGGTCAGGACGGTGGTGGCCGGGTGCCGCTGCGGGGTGGGCCCGGATGCGGCCGGTGCCTCCGAGGCCGCCGGGACTCCGGGGTGCGCGGCATCCGGGAGGGTGGCCGGGGCGGCGTCGAGGGTCGCGGTCGTGGCATCCGTGGTGGTCATCTGTGCTCGGGTATCGCTCACGGACTCGACTGTTGTCGAGCGCTCAAGCTGGTACCAGAGTCTTCTTATCCTGGTACCAGTGCTACCTGGCAACCGGCTGCGGACTGCGGCACGCTGGAGGCATGACCGCGGACATGCCCTTGACGCAGCCTGCCACAGGCCCTGGCCCCGGCCCCGGCCCCGGCGCCGCCCCGCGGCACGGAACCGCCCCGCACGAAGACGCCGCCCGGCGCGCCGAGCTGGCCGCCTTTCTGCGCAGCCGACGGGAGCGGATCACGCCCGAGCAGGTCGGACTGCCGCGGGGTGCCCGCCGCCGTACGCCCGGTCTGCGCCGCGAGGAGGTCGCGCACCTGGGCGCGGTCGGTGTCACCTGGTACACCTGGCTCGAACAGGCCCGGGACATCCACGTATCGCCGCAGGTCCTGGACGCGGTCGCCCGTGCGCTGCTGCTCGACCGCGCCGAGCGCAGCCATCTGTTCGCGCTGGCGGGGGCGGTCGACCCGATGCCGGGCACGGAGTGCACGGGCGTCACGCGCGAACTGCGCCAGATGCTGTGCCAGTTGGAGCCGTTCCCCGCGGTCGTCCAGAACAGCCGGTTCGACATCCTCGCCTACAACAGCACCTACGGCCGACTGATGTGCGACCTCGACGCGCTGCCCGAGGAGGACCGCAACTGCATGTGGCTGGCGTTCACCCATCCCGTGTGGCGGTCGAGTGTGGTCGATCTGGATGCCACGATGCGAGTGATGGCGGCCAAGTTCCGGGCGTCGATGGCCGAGCATGTCGCGGAGCCGCCCTGGAAAGCGCTGGTCGCGCGGCTGACGGAGGCATCGCCGGAGTTCCGGGAGATCTGGGCCCAGCATGAGGTCATCCGCCCGATGAGCTCCGTCAAGCTCTTCCGGCATCCGCGGGTGGGGGTGCTGCAACTGTCCGCCACGAGCCTGTGGACGGGGCCCAACCCCGGTCCCAAGCTGCTGTCCTACACGCCCGTGGACGCGACGACCCGGGAGCGGCTGGAGCAGTTGGAGCGGCTGGCGCAGGAGGCGGCGCTGGTCACGGTGTGACCGTACGGCCGAGGGGGCGGGCGTGAGCGGTCCGCAATGACGGGCTGGGGCGGCGGGGGCGTCAGCGGCCCGCGGTGAACGGCCGAGGGGGACGTCAGCGGCCCGCGGTGAGGGGTGGACGCGAGCGGGCGACGGGGCCACCGTGCCGGCCGGCAGTGAACCGCTCGACGGGCGAACGCCAGCGACCCGCGGCGATCGGACAACGGTGGCCGTAAGCAGCCTACGACCGCGCGCCCGCTGCCCGTTGCCCCTGCTCCTCCTCGTCGAACAGTGTCGCCGTGCGGTCGGCCGTGGCCTTCGCCCACCGGCCCGTCGTCAGGGCGCCGAGCAGCAGGACGGCCGCGCCGCAGCCCGCGATGATCCACCACGCCGGGCGGCCGGCCGCAATGAAGGCGTCCGCGGTGGCGGTGGCATGGGCCCCGCCCGCCAGTACGGCGCCGATCACCGCGACGCCGAGCGACTGCCCGATCTGCCGGCTGGTGGAGGCGACGGCGGCGGCCACACCGGCCTGGGTGCGGGGCATACCCGACACCGCGGTGTTGGTGATCGGCGCGTTGACCAGGCCGAATCCGATACCGAACAGGACATAGCCGGTGAACAGCAGCGGATTCGTCGACTGGGCGTCGAACGCGGCGAAGAGCAGCCCACTCGCCCCCATCGCCGCACCGGCCAGGAGCAGCGACAGACGCGGTCCCCGACTGCCGACCAGCCGCCCCGACAGCGGTGCGAAGACCAGCGTCATCCCCGCCATGGGGAGCATGTAGAGCCCGGCGCCCAAAGCGGACAGGCCACGGATGTTCTGTAGATACAGGGTGTTGATGAAGAGGAAGCCGGCGAGCGCGGCAAAGGCGCAGACCGCCACGATCGTCGCCCCGCTGAACGGTGCGCTGTGGAAGAACCGCAGGTCGATGAGGGGTTCGCACCGGCGTCGCTCATAGGCGATCAGACCGACCAGGGAGGCCAGGGCCACCAGCACGAACGTCACGATCTCGGGGGAGACCCAGCCGGCGTCCGGGGCCTCGATGATCGCGTACGTCAGCGAGCCGAGCAGCGCGATCACCAGCAGCTGGCCGACCGGGTCGACGCGGCGCGGCCGGGGAGCGCGGGACTCCTGGACGTAGCGCAGGGTCAGGAAGAACGCGAGGGCGCCGATCGGGACGTTGATCCAGAAGATCGAGCGCCAGCCGACGGTCTGCACCAGCAGCCCGCCGATCACCGGCCCGGCCGCCATGCTGATGCCGACGACACCGCCCCACACCCCGATCGCGCGAGCCCGCTCCCGCGGTTCCGTGAAGGTGTTGGTGATGATCGACATCGCGACGGGATTGAGCATCGAGCCGCCGACCGCCTGCACCATCCGGAAGACCACCAGCCACTCCAGACCGGGCGCCAGGCTGCACAGCAGCGAGCCGACGGCAAAGACCACCAGCCCGACCAGGAAGATCCGGCGCCTGCCGAGCCGGTCGGCGGTCGAGCCGGCCAGCATCAGCAGCGCCGCCAGGACCAGGGTGTAGGCGTCGATCGTCCACTGCATGCCGGAGACCGAGGCATGCAGTTCATGCTGGATGGACGGCAGGGCGACATTGAGGATGGTGTTGTCGAGACTGACGATCAGCAGGCTCATGCAGCAGATCGCCAGCACCAGGAGACGCCGTCGACGGCTGAGCTCAGGCATGGTTGAACGCTACAACGATCCGGTGCGTCCGGCCCTGGCGGGGCCACTCGCGCGGTGCGGGACAATGGGAGATCGCAGTGGCCGGACCGCCCGTACGGCCGCGGCTCGTCCGCCCCGCCGAAGGAAGCCCAAGAAAGCCGAAGGTATTGCCGTCATGACTCTGCTGAAGATCGGTCCGCATACGGTGCAGCCGCCCGTGGTGCTCGCGCCCATGGCCGGGATCACCAATGCCCCGTTCCGGACGCTGTGCCGGGAGTTCAGCGGCGGCAAGGGCCTGTTCGTCAGCGAGATGATCACGACTCGGGCGCTGGTCGAGCGCAACGAGAAGACCATGCAGCTGATCCACTTCGACGAGACCGAGAAGCCGCGCTCGATCCAGCTGTACGGCGTCGACCCGGACACCGTCGGCAAGGCCGCCCGCATGATCGCGGAAGAGGACCTCGCCGACCACATCGATCTGAACTTCGGCTGCCCGGTCCCGAAGGTGACCCGCAAGGGCGGCGGCTCGGCGCTGCCGTACAAGCGGAATCTGCTGCGCTCGATCCTGCGTGAGGCGGTGGCGAACGCGGGCGGGCTGCCGGTGACGATGAAGATGCGCAAGGGCATCGACGACGACCACATCACCTACCTGGACGCGGGGCGGATCGCGGCCGAGGAGGGCATCACGGCGATCGCGCTGCACGGGCGGACCGCGGCCCAGCACTACGGCGGCACCGCCGACTGGGACGCCATCGCACGCCTCAAGGAGCATGTCCCGGAGATCCCGGTGCTCGGCAACGGCGACATCTGGTCGGCGGACGACGCCGAGCGGATGATGCGGGAGACGGGCTGCGACGGGGTGGTCGTGGGGCGCGGCTGCCTGGGGCGGCCCTGGCTGTTCGGCGATCTGGTCGCCGCCTTCGAGGGCACGGGGACGTACGCCCAGCCGACCCTCAAGGAGGTCGCGGCCGTGATGCTGCGGCACGCCACCCTGCTGGGCGAGTGGATCGGCGACGAGGCGCGCGGCGTGATCGACTTCCGTAAGCATGTCGCCTGGTACACCAAGGGCTTCTCGATCGGCTCCGAGATGCGCCGGAGTCTCGCCGTCACCTCCTCCCTCGACGAGTTGGACGCGCTGCTGTCGGAGCTGGACCTCGACCAGCCGTGGCCGGTGGGTGCGGACGGCCCGCGCGGCCGTACGTCGGGCCGTAACCGGGTGGTCCTGCCGGACGGCTGGCTGGACGACCCCTACGACTGCGCGGGCGTGGACGCGGACGCGGAGCTGGACACGTCGGGCGGCTGAGCCGGACCGCTGTGGCGCGGCTCGGCCGGGCAGCAGTCCGGGGGCCCTAGGTATAGGGCGTGTCGGTGCGCGAATACGGGCATACCGGCGTACGCCGCGATACCGTTTGAGCCCGTACGGAGCGTTCCGTGCGTGGCGCGTGGCGCGTGGTGCGGCAGTGCCCACGGCCGTGCACGGGTTCCGGTAACGGCTGCGCACGAGTTCCGGTTTCGGGCCGTGCGCGAGTCCCGGTACAGGAGCGCGCGGGACCGGCGAGGCCGAGGGAGATGCTGTGGTGAGCGGGCGCGGTTCCCTCGGGGATACGGAGAAGGCCGTCCAGGCCAAGCTCGGCGACCTCCCCGTCCGCCACGAGCGGATGGCCGCGGTCGCCGGCATCTACCGCGCCGCGGCCGCCGTACGGCAGCACTTCGAGAACTCCGTACTGCGTGACGCCGAGCTGACCTGGACCTCCTTCGTCGTGCTGTGGGTGGTGTGGATCCGGGGCGAGGGGGAGACCCGCAGGGTCGCCGAGGAGGCCGGTATCTCCAAGGGCACGCTGACCGGCGTCGCCCGCACCCTCCAGGCCCGCGGCCTGATGGAGCGCAAGGGGCACCCGACCGACGGGCGGCTCGCCCTGCTCGCGCTCACCCCCGAGGGCGAGCGGCTGATGACCCGGGTCTTCCCGGAGTTCAACGCCGAAGAAGCCTTTGTCACCGAGGGGCTGAGCGACGACGAGGCACTGGACCTGGCGGATCTGCTGGGCCGGATCGTGGTGCAGGTCGAGACCCGCGGCGAGAACCGGCGGCTGGAGCTGCTGGACGGCCAGGACCCCCGCCCGCGACGGAGCGGCCGACGGGCCAAGGGGTAGGGGGCCCGTCCGACCCGCCAGGCGGGAGGCGGTTTGCGGCGCACCGTCCGGCTTGATCGAAGGGTCGGTCCTCGGCCCCGGATTGGCTGATTCGTTTCTTGATCATGTTCCTGACCAGGCGGATAGCATCGTTCCGGTTCGGGGGAGCGAGCGGCGCGGTCGGGTGCGGGTCAGCACGGCGGCCGCTTCCGGCACCCCTGAATGACCGTTCCTTGAGGGACCAGCTCAAGGGACCGAGGAACCGAGAAATTTCAGGGGGAAGCGTGAAGCGTAGGACCAGTCTGCTGATCGCCGGTGCCGCGGCGGTCGGAATGACGGCTTTCACTGCGACATCGGCCACTGCCGCGCCCGTCCAGGGCTTCAACATCAAGAACGTGGCAGCGAAGAAGTGCCTCAAGTTCAACGGCTTCGACAAGCGGGTCACGGCAGTGAAGTGCCGCACCAGCGACCCGAAGCAGAACTGGGCGCCCAATCCCGGCGAACAGATCATTTCGGCGGCCTCCAGCTCCACCTGGGGCCCGTGTCTGACGGCGCACAAGCCGACCGGCGGCTACGTCTACGCGAAGGCGTGCAACGCCGACGGGCGGAAGTGGTCCCTGTCGTGGAGCGTCGGCTCCTTCCATGACGGGGACAAGACCATCTACGGGAACCCCGTCGCGCGCTGCTTCCTCAAGGTGACGGCGAAGGGCAACGTGGTCTGCACCCCGGGCCACCGCACCAGCCGCAAGTGGTGGGTGGCTGACTACAACTAGTTGCCGCCTCCGCACGAGAAGGGCGCTCGGCCGGGACACCCCCGCCGAGCGCCTTTCCTTTGCGGCTGTGGGCTCTACAGCGGCTGTGGGCTCCGCACAGGAGGGGAGCGCGCCTCGCCTGCGCGCCTTGGTCGTCGTCCACGACCCGCTGTCCACCGCGGGCCACGCAGGCGAGCGGCCGGCCGAGCGGGGCCATGAGTTCGACGAGCTGCTCGTCGTGCCGGTCGAGCGGTATACGGCCCCGGATGTGGAAGTGAGCTTTCCGGCGGACGGGAACCATGGCCTGATTCTGATCGGGGTGCAGTTCTCTCCGGAGCTGACGCCGGAGGTGTGGCAGGCCCGGTCGACGAGGGCGGGGAGGCGGTCGCGGCCGAGGTCGGGGGCGACCCGGCGTGGCGGGTGGCCGAATTGCGGGCTGATCTGCCGGATGTACGGCAGCGGGCGCGCGTCCCGGTGGGCGCATTCCTTGATTCCGGTGATCGATCGAGGAGCTGGAGAGGGTCCAAATGATGGGACCCAGTCACACATGAGCGCGTGATTCTCGCCACCCCTGATAGGGGGTGCGCTCAGATGAGCGTCTCGCGCGGGGTTCCATCTCTCCAATGATGGCACCGGGTGCCATGCTTCATGCGTTCGACTGATTACTCCATTCGTCGCAGTGCGTAGCACATCGGGGTCATTTTGGATGCGTAGCGGAGTGATGCATTCAGGTGTTGAAGGGTCTGCCAAATGCGTGATCACTTTCGATCTGCTGGCGGACGACTGGTTACACAGGTATGTCGACCAAGTGGACGTACCCATACGCCTTCGATCTGGGTATGTTCCTCGCCGTCAGGGCAGCCCGTCGGCGAGGAGTCAGTGCCGTGCCGGAAACACAAGATCCCCACGTAACCCAGCTTTCGTCCGCGAAGTTCGTCTACGACTTCACCGAGGGCAACAAGGACCTCAAGGACCTGCTAGGCGGCAAGGGTGCGAACCTCGCCGAGATGACCAACCTGGGACTTCCCGTCCCTCCCGGCTTCGTCATCACCACCGAAGCCTGCAAGGTCTACCTCGACAGCGGCAGCGAGCCCGCGGCACTGCGTGCCGAGGTCTCCGAGCACCTCGATGCCCTTGAGCAGAAGATGGGCAAGAAGCTCGGCCAGGCCGATGACCCGCTGCTCGTTTCGGTCCGTTCCGGGGCAAAATTCTCCATGCCCGGCATGATGGACACCGTCCTCAACATCGGCCTCTCCGATGCGTCGGTTTCCGGCCTCGCCGCGCAGGCCGGCGACGAGCGCTTCGCGTGGGACTCCTACCGCCGCCTCATCCAGATGTTCGGCAAGACCGTGCTGGGCGTCGACGGCGAGCTCTTCGAGGAGGCGCTGGAGGAGGCCAAGCAGGCCAAGGGCATCCGCGTCGACATCGACCTGGACGCGGCCGACCTCAAGAGCCTGGTCGCGCACTTCAAGGACATCGTCGCCAAGGAGACCGGCCGCGACTTCCCGCAGGAGCCGCGCGAGCAGATGGACCTCGCCGTGCGCGCGGTCTTCGACTCGTGGAACACCGACCGCGCCAAGCTCTACCGCCGCCAGGAGCGCATCCCCGGCGACCTCGGCACCGCGGTCAACGTCTGCTCCATGGTCTTCGGCAACCTCGGGCCCGACTCCGGCACCGGTGTCGCCTTCACCCGCGACCCCGCCAGCGGTCACCAGGGCGTCTACGGCGACTACCTCCAGAACGCACAGGGCGAGGACGTCGTCGCCGGTATCCGCAACACGGTCCCGCTCGCGGACCTGGAGCAGATCGACAAGGCGTCGTACGACCAGCTGATGCAGATCATGGAGACGCTCGAAACGCACTACAAGGACCTGTGCGACATCGAGTTCACCATCGAGCGCGGCAAGCTGTGGATGCTCCAGACCCGGGTCGGCAAGCGCACCGCCGGTGCCGCCTTCCGGATCGCCACCCAGCTCGTCGACCAGGGTCTGATCGACGAGGCCGAGGCCCTCCAGCGGGTCAACGGTGCGCAGCTGGCGCAGCTGATGTTCCCGCGCTTCGACCTGGGCGCGAAGTCCGAGATGATCGGGCGCGGCATCGCCGCCTCCCCGGGCGCCGCGGTCGGCAAGGCCGTCTTCGACTCGTACACCGCCGTCAAGTGGTCGCGCTCCGGCGAGAAGGTCATCCTGATCCGCCGGGAGACCAACCCCGACGACCTCAACGGCATGATCGCCGCCGAGGGCATCCTCACCTCCCGCGGCGGCAAGACCTCGCACGCCGCCGTCGTCGCCCGTGGCATGGGCAAGACCTGTGTCTGCGGCGCCGAGGAGCTGGAGGTCGACACCAAGTCCCGCAAGATGACGACCCAGGACGGGACCGTCATCGAGGAGGGCGACGTCGTCTCCATCGACGGCTCCAGCGGCAAGGTCTACATCGGCGAGGTGCCGGTCGTGCCGTCCCCGGTCGTGGAGTACTTCGAGGGCCGGATGCACGCCGGCGCCGATGACGCCGACGAGCTGGTCAAGGCCGTCCACCGGATCATGGCGTACGCGGACCGGGTGCGCCGGCTGCGCGTACGGGCCAACGCCGACAACGCCGAGGACGCCGCCCGCGCCCGCCGGTTCGGCGCCCAGGGCATCGGCCTGTGCCGCACCGAGCACATGTTCCTCGGTGAGCGCCGCGAGATGGTCGAGCGCCTGATCCTGGCCGACACCGAGAGCGACCGGGACGCGGCGCTCAGCCAGCTGCTGCCGCTCCAGAAGGCCGACTTCATCGAGCTGTTCGAGTCGATGGACGGACTGCCGGTGACGGTGCGGCTGCTGGACCCGCCGCTGCACGAGTTCCTGCCCGACATCACCGAGCTGTCGGTGCGCGTCGCGCTCGCCGAGGCCCGCAAGGACGCCAACGAGAACGACCTGCGCCTGCTCCAGGCCGTGCACAAACTGCACGAGCAGAACCCGATGCTGGGTCTGCGCGGTGTCCGCCTGGGCCTGGTCATCCCCGGTCTGTTCGCGATGCAGGTACGTGCGATCGCCGAGGCGGCCGCCGAGCGCAAGAACGCCAAGGGCGACCCGCGTGCGGAGATCATGATTCCGCTGGTGGGCACCGTCCAGGAGCTGGAGATCGTCCGCGAGGAGGCCGAGCAGGTCATCGCCGAGGTCGAGAAGGCCCACGGCGTCGACCTCAAGCTCACCCTCGGCACGATGATCGAGCTGCCCCGCGCCGCCCTCACGGCCGGTCAGATCGCGGAGTCCGCCGACTTCTTCTCCTTCGGTACGAACGACCTCACGCAGACCGTCTGGGGCTTCTCCCGCGACGACGTCGAGGCGAGCTTCTTCACCGCGTACCTGGAGAAGGGCATCTTCGGCGTCAGCCCGTTCGAGACCATCGACAAGGACGGCGTGGGCTCGCTGGTCCGCAACGCCGCCGCGGCCGGCCGGGCCACCCGCCCGGACCTCAAGCTCGGCGTCTGCGGCGAGCACGGCGGCGACCCGGAGTCGGTCCACTTCTTCCACGAGGCGGGCCTGGACTACGTCTCCTGCTCCCCGTTCCGCATCCCGGTCGCACGCCTGGAGGCGGGCCGCGCGGCCGCGGAGTCCAAGGGCAGCGACAGCCGCTGACCGCACCGGGGCCGGCGTCCATCGCCGGCCCCACCGGTCACCCCGTGGGCGCCGAGTGCGCCTGCGGTGACCTGAAGGACCACCGGAGCCGGCGGCAGGGCACACCCTCAGCCGCCTGGCTGTCGGTTCCGGCACCCGAACGAGGGCGGCACCTGTGCGGAGGTGCCGCCCTCGTCTTTCTCCGGACTCCCCCCTCGGGAGCTGCCGTCACCCCGGTCGGCGCGGGGTGCGGCCTTCAGCGGGGCTGCCGAGCGGCCGGGTGGTTGCCCATCACCCCCCACGGGATCGAGCAATCCGGTCCGTTCGCGCCGCCGCTGAATTGAGTACAAGCATTCCTCGCGCCCGCCCGGTGGCGCGAGGACTTTCAAGTCTGGCCAAAAGGGCATGGTGACCGCGCGTGTTGGCGTGCATACTCAGGCGTGCCGGGGGCCGACTGAGGAAACCAGGGGTGGGGGTTCGGTGTTACGCGTCCATTTCAGTGGACTCGATCTGGCCCGTGTGCGCATTGCGGCACGCCCGGACGCACTGTGGGAGACCGTCTTAAGCTTTCACCGGCTGCGCGACCGACGGGACGATTCGGCGTTCGGCAAATGGCGATCGGAAACACGTGGAAGGTTGAATGGCGAAGGGCGACTGCTGGCGCCGCTCGTGCCCACCCGTGGGTATTTTCCCGATTTCCTGACGCCCGCCGAAGGGCTCCTCGGCATGACCGACGCGCTCGCCGCGCTGCGCGAGACGCCCGCCCGCCGGCTGCACGAGGAACTGGGCCGGCTCTCCACGGCCACCCGCCCGTTCCCGTCGTGGATACGGGCGATGGCCGACGGGGACACCCGCGCCCTCGGCCGGCTCGCCGGGATCCTCCAGCGCTACTACGAGGCGGCCGTCGCCCCGTACTGGCCGCGCGTCCAGAGCCGGATAGAGGCCGACCGGGCCACCCGCGGCCGTGCGCTGCTGGACGGCGGCGCGGACCGGCTGCTCGCCTCGCTCCCGCCGATGATGCGCTGGCGCCCGCCCGTCCTGGAGGCCGACTATCCGGTGGACCGCGATCTCCACCTCGGCGGCCGGGGGCTGTTGCTGCTGCCGTCGTACTTCTGCCGCCGCACCCCCGTCACCTTCCACAACTCGGAGCTGACGCCTGTACTGGTCTACCCCGTGGAACACCAGTCGCCGAGGCTCACACCGCAGGTCCCGCCGGAACGTTCCCTCGGCCGGCTCGTCGGCCAGACCCGCTCCGAGATACTCCAGGGCATCGGCGTCGGCTGCACCACCAGTGAGCTGGCCCGCCGCGCCGATGTCTCGCTGGCCTCCGCCAGCCAGCACGCGACGGTGCTGCGCGATGCCGGCCTGCTGGTCACCCTGCGGCAGGGCAACGCGGTGCTGCACACCCTCACCCCGCTGGGCGCGGCCCTGCTGCGCGGTGCGCGCCCGGCGGAGGCGGCGGCGTACGAACGACTCGGGTGAGGGGGAGGGGCGCACACGGCCGGTTTGGGCGCCCCCGCGGCCGGCCGCGCGTCGGCCATGCCTCCGGGCCTGTCCGGTACGTCCAGCCGGGCGGGTATGGCCTGACCGGCGGTAGGACGTCCGCGAGTCCGCCGGTCAGTAGGGGCGATCGCCCGCGATGGCGACCCGTTCGGCGACCCGGCGGTGCGTCCCGTAGTCGTTCACCGCATAGTGCTGGGTGGCGCGGTTGTCCCAGAACGCGAGATCCCCCGCCTGCCACTGCCACCGCACCTGAAACTCCGGCACCTGCGCCTGCTGGAACAACAGCCGCAACAGCCGGTCGCTCTCCGCCTCCTCCAGGCCCACGATCCGGGTGGTGAAGGAGGCGTTGACGAACAGCATCCGCCGCCCGGTCTCCGGGTGCCGGCGCACCACCGGATGCTCAACCGGAGGGAACTCCTCCTGAAATGGCGCCAGTTGAGCCGCGGAGTAGAAGCGCGCGAAACCCGGGAGATAGTCGTGCACCGCCCGCGCCCCGTCGATCCGTGCCCGGATTTCCGGAGGCAAATTGTCGTATGCCGCGGCCATATCGGCCCACATCGTGTCCCCGCCGCTGGGCGGGACCTCACGCAGTTGCAACACCGCACCCAGCGCGGGCCGTTCCCGGAAGGTGACATCGGTGTGCCATACGTTCTCGAACGTCGTGACCCCGCCGACGGCCTTGTCGAACCGCACCACATCCTTCGAATCGCCCCGTGCCAGCAACGGGTTGCTCTCCAGCTCACCCCAATTGCGGGCGAATTCGCGCTGCGCCCCGGAGCTCAGATGCTGACCGCGGAAGAACAGCACCTTCCACTCCAGCAACGCCCGGTTCAGCTCCGCGCGCAGGCCGTCGTCCAGGGGGCGCGACAGGTCCAGCCCACGGATCTCGGCCCCGATGGTGGCCGCCTGCGGCACGGCCTCGAAGCGCTCGTACGGCCGGTCGTCCCAGCCGTCGGGCGTCCGGCGCAGGGTGCGCTGCCCTTCGTACAGCCCGTCGGCGGGAATGCGGTGGGGGCGCAGGGCGGGGGTGGACGGAGCCGCGGAATCGACGAGAGTCGTCAACTGGTCCTCCTGAAGGCGAGAAAGGGGGAAGGCGAGAGAGGGAGACGAAGGAAGGGCAGACGAAGAGAAGGGGAGAAGGGGAGGCGGGGGAATTAGAGACGCCATCGCATGGCGGGTGGGAAGCGTCGTGTGGCCGAGGTGGACGCGGCCGTCGGACCGCCGTCCGCCGGACGTCAGCGCGCGAAGGCGTCAGGACGTACAGAAACAACAGGCCGGGGGAGAACCCACCCGGCCGCGGCGGCGCAGAAAGCTCAGGCCGCGGGGCGCGCACTCGCCGTGGGGGCCGCGGTCGCGCGGCTCCGCCTCACGGACAAACAGGTGCGTGCTCATGCCACGCACCGTACCCCTTCATGCAGACGTCCTCAATCCGCCAGTCGTCAGTCCGGCATTCATCAGTCCGGCGTTCATCAGTCCGTCAGTCATCCATCGGGCAGTCATCGATCCGTCAGTCATCGATCCCACTGCGCTCCACCCCCGCGACGATGTACCGCTGGAGCAGCAGGAAGACCACCACCAGCGGGGCGATCGACACGGCCGCGGCCACGAACAGCTGATGCAGGACGAGGTTCTGCGCGGTGGTGAACGTCGACAGCGCCACTTGCACCGTCCAGGACTCCTGGTCCTGCCCGATCACCAGCGGCCACAGGAAGGCGTTCCAGGCCCCGATGAAAACGATGGTGCCGACGGCGGCGAAGACCGGGCGGGCGTTGGGGACCACGATGCGCCAGTACGTCCGCCAGTAGCCGAGCCCGTCGACCCGGGCCGCGTCCTCCAGCTCCTTGGGGAAGCCCAGGAAGTACTGCCGGAAGATGAAGCAGGCGAACGCGCTGAACAGCGTCGGAACGATCAGCCCGCGCAGTGTGGAGATCCACCCGAGCGTCGACACCAGGACGAAGCTCGGCACGAACGTCACGGCCGCCGGCACCATCAGCGTCCCCAGGACCGCGTAGAAGACGACATTGGCGTGCCGGTACGGGATCCGCGCCAGGCCGTAGCCCGCGAGCGAGGCGAGCAGTACCGTACCAGCCGTCGTCGACACCGCGATCAAGGTGGAGTTGAGCAGCGCCCGCCCCAGGGGGAGGTTCGGGTCCTGGAACACCTCGGTGAGATTCGACCACTGGAGCGTGTGCGGGAAGAACGTCCAGCCGGGCGCCGTGATGTCCGCTTCCGTGGCCAGGCCGTTGCGCACCAGCAGATAGAACGGAATCAGGAACAGCAGCGCGAGGACGATCAGGACGACCACCCGCAGGGCGCGCCCCGCCCTGGTCAGCGCGTTGTGCATGGGTGCTCACTCCTCCTTGCGGCCGAGGCCGAACCAGCGGGCCTGCACCACCGTCGCCACCGCGATGATCAGCGCGAGGATCACCGCTCCCGCGCTGCCCAGCCCGAGGTTCTGATCCCGTCCGAGGGCCGTGTAGTAGAGATAGACCAACGGCGGCCGGGCGTACGGCGGATAGCCGCGCGCATCGCTCAGCAGGTTGTAGAACTCGTCGAACGCCTGGAACGCGTTGATCACCAACAGCAGCACGACCGCCACCGATGTGGCGCGCAACTGCGGGAAGGTGATGTGGCGGAAGGTCTGCCAGCCGGGGCGCGCCCCGTCCACCGCCGCCGCCTCGTACAACTGCGGAGAGATCCGCTGGAGCCCCGCCAAGAAAAGGATCATGTAGAACCCGGCCTGGAGCCACAGCCGTACGGTCACGATGACCAGCCAGTACCAGGGCGGATCGGTCGTCGACAGCCAGGCGGTCTGATCCGCGCCGAACCACCCCAGCACGGTGTTGGCCAGCCCGAACCGCACCCCGTTGAAGATCGACAGCTTCCAGATCACCGCCGCGACCACATACGAGCAGGCCGTCGGCAGGAAGAACACCGACCGGAAGAACGCCTGGGCGAAGTGCAGCCGGTTGACCATCAGCGCGAGCGCGAGCGAGAGCGCGTAGGCGGCCGGCACGATGAAGACGGTGAACAGCGCAAAGATGCCGAGACTTCCCAGGAACGCGCCGTCGGTCAGCATCGTCGTGTAGTTGCCCAGCCCGACGAAGTCCGACCCGGCCGGGCTCACCGTGTTGTGCGCGTCGAAGAAGCTCAGGTAGACGCTCCACGCCAACGGCACGTACGTGAACAGGCCCAGCCCGATCGCGAACGGTCCGACGAAGACCCAGAACCACAGATTCCGCCGCTGCGGACCGAGCAATCGGGCACCGAGCGAGCGGGCGCGGGGCGAGTGGACACCGAGCGAGCGGGCGCCGGGCGAGTCGGCAGCGAGCGAGTGGGCGCCGGGCGAGCGGGGTCCGGCGCCCGGGGCCGCCGCGGTCCTGCCGGCCGCCACGTCGCCGACCGGTCCCCCTGCTGCCCCTCCTGCTGCCCCTCCGTCCGCCCCTTCGCCCGCCTCTCCGTCCGGCCCTCCGACCGCCTCTTCGGTCCCTTCCGCCGTCACTTCTTCCTGGCCCGCTGAAGCTCGGCGTTGACCTTGCGCACCACCGTTTTCAGCTCACTCTCCGGGTTGGCGCCGTCCTTGATGATCCGGCTCAGCGCGTCCTGGTAGGCGGTACGGTCCGCTGTCGTCCACAACAGCGGCTCGGCATAGCCGTGATCCGTCGCGAACCGGACCGCGTCCGCCGCCGGGCCGGACTGCAACCGCTCGGCCTTCTTCGCCAGCGAGATCCGGGCCGGAATGTGGAATCCGTACGACAGCGCAAAGTCCTGCTGGAAGTCGGTGCGGTCCACCCACAGCCACTTCGCGAAGGCCTTGGCCTCCGACTTGCGCTTGCTCCGCGCGCTGACCGCGGAGCCATAGGCGCCCACCGGAACGGACGGCTTGCCTCCGCTCCCGTCCTTCGGGAACGGCAGCACCCCGAAGTCGTCCCCCAGCGCCTTCTTGATCTGCGGCAGTGCCCACAGCCCCGACCACTGCATCGCGGTCATCCCCTGGATGAAGGCCGCCGGATCGGACCAGTCCGTGGGCGCCCCCAGCAGCAACGACTTGTCCGCGTACAGCTGCCGGATCTTCCCGAGCGCCCGCGCCGCGGCCGGATCGTCGAACCCGGCCTTGCCGTCCTCACCGATCAGACTCAGCCCCGCGGCGAACAACGGCGTCCCACCGAGCACCCCCACCCCGCCGTCGTTCCCCAGGAACAGCCCCTTGGCCTTCTTGTCGCTGAGCTTCTTCGCCCCGTCCACCAGCTCATCGAGCGTCCGCGGCGGCTGCACCCCGGCCTTCTTCAGCAGGCTCTTGCGGTAATAGAGCACCTGCATGTCCACGGCCTGCGGGATGCCCCAGATCTTGTCCTGCCAGATCTTCGGCGCCAGCACGGCCTGGTGGAAGTCGTCCTTGACCGGCTCGACCTCGGCCGTCAGATCGACGACCTGCCCGCCCTGGATCTGGTCCAGCAGCGGCCCGTTGACCTCGAAGACGTCCGGCCCCGAGTCGGTGAGCAACGCGGCCGCCGTCTGCCGGTCGTAATCCCCCGGCCGCCACTGCACCCGCACCCCGGCCTTCTTGTACGTGGCGGCATACCGCTTCACGGCCTGCTCGGTGCCGCTCTCGCCGTACTGGTGATACCACTGGCTGATCTCAGGCCCCGAACCACCGCCACCCCGCCCGGTGTTGGACCCACACGCCGTCGCCAGCCCCGCGGCCAGGGCCACCCCACCGCCGGCCGCCAACAGCCTCCGCCTGTCGATCTCCGTCATGGCACGTCGCCCCCTGCGCTCGTAACCTCCCGGTGATCGTCGATCACCGACGGTGCGACCGTCCACTCTGCCGCACGGGCGTGCAGAGTGCATTGCATCTCTGCGAAACAACCTCGGCCGCGCCCGCCGCATTCCTCCCTACGAGATCTCCGGCCGGTAGACCTTGCGGTAGAGCGCAAGGGTCCGGGCAGGCGGACGCAGCGGAACCCGGCACACGGCGCCGTCCTCCTGGGAGAACAGGGCACAGGTACCGCCGGGGTTGCCCCTGGGCCGCGGTGTGGGCCGCCCGCCTGCCCGGCGTCCGACTGCCCCGTCAATCGCACCTCCCCGAGGGTGAGTTGGGGTGGTGGCGTGCGCGATAGAGAGCGATCGCGGATTTCGGGGGGAAGTTGGGTACGTACGTTCGTGCCCCGTCAGCCTTGGAGATGACCAGGTGGCTGCCGCCGAATGAACGAGGCTCGGTGGGGGGAAACCTGGCGTGGACGAGGTACCCGATATCGAACTCTTCGACATACAGGGGGGCCGGGGTGGCATCGTGACAGAGCGGCTGAAAACTGGTGCGGGCCATTTCCAGCGCCTCGTCAGCGGTTGCCGGCGGTACCGGCTTCTCAGCTTCGGGCGGATCGGTCTCCGGCGGATCGGTCTCCGGCACGTGAGGTTCTCTCCTCGCATCCTGAAATGGAGTGTGGGTCGTGCGCCGGGGCGAATTCGGCATGGCCGGTGGGCGATGGCGCACGACACCAGTGGAAAACGGCCTTGGCGAGGTGGAGCAGCCCTTCCGGGGAGAGATGGACGATTGCGCCGACCTTGCGACCCCTCCGCCTGCCGAGGTGTCCCTTGCCGCTCCGTCGCGCTTCGTCATCCGATTCGATTCCCTCTGGCCGCTGTGCGCCCAAACCCGGTTGTCTGCCCTCTTGTTGTGACCCGTAGGCCACCTGCCATTGTCCGGTGGCCGGGTGGTGTGGAGGCTGCGGGGGCCGGCGCCAGTCACCTGGCACCATGCCGCCATGAACCGCACAGAATTACTGCTTATCGGCGGCAGGGCAGGTGTGGGCAAGTCCACGGTCGGCTGGGAGGTTTCGGATCAACTGCGAGCCTCGTCCGTTCCGCACGCCATCATCGAGGGCGATTTCATGGGCCAGGTGCATCCGGCCCCGGACGGAGACCCGCACCGCTCCCAGATCACCGAACGCAACCTGACCGCGATATGGGCCAATTACCACCAACTCGGCTATCGCCGCCTCATCTACACCAACACCGTGAGTGTGCTTCCCGAAAGCGCAGGGCTCTTCGCGCGGGCCCTGGGGGCAGATACCCGGACCGTACGGGTCCTCCTGACCGCCTCCGACACCACCACCCACGAGCGGCTGGTGGCCCGCGAGATCGGTTCGGAGTTCGAACGGGAGCTCAGGAGCAGCGCGTACAAGGCCCGGCTCCTGGACGAAAGGGCATCCGACGACACCTTTCGGGTAGCCACCGACGGCCGGTCCGTCAGGGAGATCGCCGCGGAGGTCCTGAGGGCAACCGGCTGGCTGGACCCGCAATCCCGTCCGCCAACGCCCTCCGTGCCCGGCCGATAGAACATCACGCCCCCGTGCCCGGCCGATAGAACATAGGGAAGACGGTGTTCGCCTCTGTTGCCTCCCTCGCCTTCGTCGGCGCCGCCGTAGCCTCATCTGTCACCGACGGGACGAGCGGCCTCCGGTCGACTCACCGAGCGGGATGGCTTCGTTATACCTGGGGCGGGCGCTGTTGGCGGTAGAGGGCGATGGCCGTCTCCGTCGGGAAGTTGGGCACGGTGACGGTTGCGCCGGTGTCCTTGGCCACGACGATCTTCGACCCGCCGGGCGGGGCCGGCTGGGGCTCGCCCGATGCGTCGGTGGTGTCGGGGTACTCGGTGTACACGAGATAGCCGATGTCGAATTCTTCGACATGCATCGGAGCGGGAGAGCCGTCTGCCAGTGTGGGCTCGGCGTAGCGGCTGCGGACGATGGCGAGCGCTTCCTCGGGAGTGGTGGGCGGAGTGAGATTGTCCTGCGGGCTGGTCATTTCACTCCTGTCATGCACGGTTCTCGCCTGAGTACGGACGGCGTGTTACGTGGGAAATTCGCCGACCCACTCGGCGTCGAGCAGTCCTTCGGGCAGGTACTCGGACTCGACCGTAATGGTGAACCCTGCGTCACGGGCGAGGCAGGTCACTGCTGTGAGGCCCAGGGAGATGAAGCCTTCCGGATTGAGTTCGCGGTCGTCGCGGGTCCAGTGGTCCTTGTGCCACGCCAGCGCCTGGGCGAGTTCGGCGTTGAACTTCTCCGCGTCGCCGCGAACCAGCTTCGTCAGCAGGTTCATCGGCGGATACATGAGGCGAAGGACGCCTCCCGCTTCGGTGTGCCGGATGACATCGGGATCGGTGCCGTCCACGGCGGCTACCAATTTTTCGCCGAGTTGGGGCTGCTGTAGCCAATAGGCCTGGAGGGCCTCGACCCAGTCATAGATGTATGCGTCGAATACCGCGCCGGAGTTCCGCAAGAGCGATACCGGGACCTGGCACAGCTCGTTCAGGCGCCCCTTCTCCCGGCATACGCAGGCCAGCCAGAAGGCCGTGAGCCAGTTTCCTGCGTCCGCCCAGGGCAGTGCACCGGCCGGGACGGTGCGCCGCTCGTGACCGATGAGGCATTCCACGGTCTCGGTGCTTGCACGCGCCGAGGTGAAGAGAGCGGAGCCCACCTGCATCGCTGTGACGCAGGATTCCCACGTCTCAATCTTTGCGGCTGTCGGGTCATCGGCGCAGCGCACACTGAGCACCTGGATCGCAGAGGGCAGTGCCATGGAGAACCATTCCGGATCTTTCGAAAGGCCCTCGATTTCCTTCTGTAGGTCCGGAGTCATCACCCCCAAGAGGAGGCTGAGGTTCCTCGTGGGGAATTCATGCCGGGGGATTTTGGGCCATCCTGCTGTTTCCTTCGTCCTCATGTCGAACTGGTGCATTTTGTACCCCCCGTGCTTCTCGCCGTCCGGCGCGCCCCTGGACGACGCCCACTGTGCTGATGCGACCGAGATTTTTACTTGGCGGATGAGTGCAGTAGTTGGCGGATCTTGCTTCCGTAACTGTCGTCTGCCATCGGGACGTCAGCGGAGTCTGCCACTGGATGTCAGTGGTTCTGCCATGAGGTGTGTCAGTAGGTACTGACGTCGTCGGCGTCGGTGAGGCGGAGGCTGTACCGGACGTCGTCGGCCAGGACGGCGGTGCCGTCGTCGGCGCGGACCAGGAGCCCGGCGTCGAGCAGGCCCGACGGTGGCCGCGGTCGGCTCCTCGGGGTCGGTGGAGACGGTGCCGTCGTAGGATGCCTGGAACAGCACGGCCGCGTCCTGACTGCTGAGGACGTCGCGCTGGAGCGGCCGGTAGTGCGCATCTTGCGGGTGCCGCCACGGCTCGGTGTGGTTGGCGGGATGGACCCAGTTCATCTGCCGATCGGTGAGGACGTCCAGGCGCGGGCTGAGGGTGAAGTGGGCGGGGGCTGCGCGCCGCAGGGCGTACGGACCGGCGAGGTGGGGGTACGCCCAGGCGCGTTCGATGGCGTCGCTGACGCGGTCGAGGTCTCAGCCGAGGGATTCGGCGAGGAAGTCGGCGGTGATCGGGCGGCTGGCGTGGGCGAGCGCGTTGAGGACAGCGAGGGCGTCCATGTCGGTGCCGGGGGCGGTTGTAGACCTCGGCGGCGTACGGGGTGAGGTCGCCGGGGTGGAGGTCGAGGCGACGGGCGAGTTCGAGGACGACGTGCAGCGGCTGGTTGGGCAGGTGGTCCAGGGGGATGTCGTGCTCGTGGACGCCGAGGAGGTCCGCGAGCTCCCATGCGGACATGCCCGCGTTGTGCTGGCGGCGGCGCAGTTCCTCGCCCCAGCCACGGGGTTTGTAGCGCGGGGGCTTGTAGGGGCCGGGGCCGGTCACAGGGCGGCGCCCTGGTCACTGAGGATCTCCACGTCGAGGCGGTGCGCGGCCATCCAGTCGGTGAGGGGGGCGGGGCCGGAGCCGAGCTGTGTGCCTTGACAGGAGCCGCGGTGGAGCCAGAGCGGATCGATGCCGATGCGTCGGCAGGTGCGCAGCACGACCTCGGTCAGGGCGCGGTCGGTGGCTTCGAGTTCGGGGTTCTTGGGGTCGGCGAAGAAGCGGCGGCGGGTGCCGGCGCCGTCCGCGCGGCGGTGGGCGAGGTGGGCGGCGATGATGTCGGCCGCGCCG
>NZ_JAMJFM010000041.1:0-87199 GCF_023544705.1 Streptomyces sp. MCA2 | reverse complement strand
TTTTCGGGCCCCGGGCCGGCCGCGGCTCCCGGCCCGCCCGTATACGGCCCGCCTCAGCCCTCCGTACGGGCCCCCGGCGCCGTGAACCGGTGCACCGCCGACGGGGTCACCGCGGCATGCACATGCCGGTCGTGCGCCTCGGCCGGCACCTCGGCCAGCACCTCCGCGTCGTAGAGCAGCACCACCAGCGACGCCCGCGCACCGGCCCGCTCCAGCCGCGCCAGCACCCGGTCGTAGGAGCCGCCGCCGCGCCCCAGCCGCAGCCCGCCGTGGTCCACCGCGAGCCCCGGCAGCAGCACCACATCCGCCTCGGTGACGGCCTCCGGGCCCAGCCGGGGCCCGTCCGGCTCCAGCAGCCCGCGGCCGGCCCGTACGAGCCGCTCGGCGCCCTCGTAGAGCGCCCAGTCCAGGTCGTTGTCCGCCAGCAGGACGGGCAGCAGCACCCGCACCCCGGCCGCCCGCAGCCGGTCCAGCAGGGCGCGGGTGGAGGGCTCGCCGCCGATCGAGACATAGGCGGCGACCACCGGCGGGGTGCCCGGCGGCGGGGTGCCCCGCCGCGTCGGGACCGGCGCGGTCAACTCGTCCAGCTCCAGCGTCCGTCGGGCCAGCGCCTCGCCCGTCACGGCGACGACATCCGGCGGCAACGCTCTCCTCACCTCCAGGAGATGTCGCCGCAACCTGCGCTTTCTATCGTGATCAGTGCTCACTGTGGGCCCTTGCTCCCGCTCTCATGCTCTATTCACCAGACCCTCATCATCGTGCCGATAGGGCCGGTTATGGTGTCGCGCATGACCGCATCGCACACACGGATCAGCAAGGCTGTCATCCCCGCAGCCGGCCTCGGCACCAGGTTTCTCCCCGCCACGAAGGCCACACCCAAGGAGATGCTCCCGGTCGTCGACAAGCCCGCCATCCAGTACGTGGTGGAGGAGGCGGCCGCCGCCGGACTCTCCGACGTCCTGATGGTGACCGGCCGCAACAAGCGCCCGCTGGAGGACCACTTCGACCGTAATTACGAACTCGAAGAGGCGCTGCACCGCAAGGGCGACGAGTCCCGGCTCGCCAAGGTGCAGGAGTCCAGCGACCTGGCGACCATGCACTACGTACGGCAGGGCGACCCCAGGGGCCTGGGCCACGCGGTGCTGTGTGCCGCACCGCACGTCGGCGACCAGCCCTTCGCGGTCCTCCTCGGCGACGACCTGATCGACCCCCGCGACCCGCTGCTGGCGCGGATGGTCGAGATACAGGAGCAGTACGGCGGCTCCGTCATCGCCCTCATGGAGGTCGACCCGGCGCAGATCCACCTCTACGGCTGCGCGGCCGCCGCCCCCACCGGCGACGACGATGTCGTGGTCGTCTCCGACCTGGTCGAGAAGCCCGACCCGGCCGAGGCCCCCAGCAACCTCGCGATCATCGGCCGCTACGTCCTCGACCCGGCCGTCTTCGAGGTGCTGCGCAAGACCGCCCCCGGCCGCGGCGGCGAGATCCAGCTCACCGACGCCCTCCAGGCGCTGGCCGCCGACCCCGCCCTCGGCGGACCGGTGCACGGTGTGGTCTTCAAGGGCCGTCGTTATGACACCGGCGACCGCGGCGACTATCTGCGTGCCATTGTCAGACTGGCATGCGAACGTGAGGACCTGGGCCCGGACTTCCGGACCTGGCTGCGCAGTTACGTCACCGAGGAGATGTAAGACGTTGAACAACGCCACCGGCCGGACCCGCCACCAGGACCGCGTCTGGTCGGTGGCCGAGCATCTCGAAGACGTCCTGTCGAAGATCGCCCCGCTGGACCCGATCGAGTTGCAGATCCTCGAAGCCCAGGGCTGCGTCCTGGTCGAGGACATCACGGTCCCCGTCGCCCTGCCGCCCTTCGACAACAGCTCCATGGACGGCTACGCGGTCCGCGCCGCCGATGTCGAGGGCGCCACGGAGGAGGCACCGGTCGCCCTCACCGTCATCGGCGATGTCGCGGCGGGCAGCGGCGAGCTGCCGGAGGTCGGCCCCGGCCAGGCCGCCCGGATCATGACCGGCGCCCCGCTGCCGCCCGGCGCCCAGGCCGTCGTCCCCGTCGAATGGACCGACGGCGGCACGGGCGAAGGACCGGCCGCCACGATGCGCGCCCACAGCGCCGCCCCCCAGGACGCCGCCGGCGAGGTCCGCGTCCACCGCCCGGCCGCCGCCGGCGCCCACATCCGCGCCCGCGGCAGCGACGTCACCGAAGGCGAGCCGGCCCTGCGGGCGGGCACGGTGCTCGGCCCCTCCCAGATCGGTCTGCTGGCCGCCATCGGCCGCGGCACGGTCAAGGTGCGCCCCCGCCCCCGCGTCGTGGTGATGTCGACCGGCAGCGAACTCGTCCAGCCCGGCGAGGCGTTGGGCCCCGGCCAGATCCACGACTCCAACAGCTTCCAGCTCACCGCCGCCGCCCGCGCGGCCGGCGCCATCCCCTACCGCGTCGGCGCCGTCGCCGACGACGCCGAGACCCTCCGCTCCACCCTGGAGGACCAGCTCATCCGGGCCGACATCCTCGTCACCAGCGGCGGCGTCAGCGTCGGCGCGTACGACGTGGTCAAGGAGACCCTGACCGCCCTGTCCGCCGAGGACGGCACGGTCGAGTTCCGCAAGCTCGCCATGCAGCCCGGCAAGCCCCAGGGCTTCGGCCTCATCGGCCCCGACCGCATCCCGCTGCTCGCGCTGCCCGGCAACCCCGTCAGCTCCTACGTCTCCTTCGAGCTGTTCGTCCGCCCCGCCATCCGCGCCCTGATGGGCCTGCCCGAGGTGCACCGCCCGACCACCCCCGCCCGGTGCACCGACGCCATCGCCTCCTCACCCCAGGGGAAGCGCCAGTTCCTGCGCGGTTCCTACGACGCCGATGCCGGCACGGTCACCCCCGTCGGCGGCGCCGGCTCCCACCTGATCAAGGCCATGGCGCACGCCAACGCGCTGATCATCGTCCCCGAGGAGACCACCGAGGTCGCCGCGGGCGCGGACGTGGACGTCGTCCTGCTCGGGTAGCCCGCTGCCGCCGGGGGTACGGTGTCGTCCCACAGGCGGCAGTTTGGTACCGGGAGAACGATGAGCAGCGGCCAGCAACACCTCACCCACCTCGACGCGGCGGGCGCGGCGCGGATGGTCGACGTCTCCGAGAAGGACGTCACCGCCCGCACGGCCGGCGCCAGCGGCCGCGTCCTGGTCTCCTCGCAGGTCATCGAGCTGCTGCGGGGTGAGGGCATGCCCAAGGGCGACGCCCTGGCCACCGCCCGGATCGCCGGCATCATGGGCGCCAAGCGCACCCCCGAGCTGATCCCGCTCTGCCACCCGCTGTCCGTCTCCGGCGTCAAGGTGGACCTCTCCCTCACCGACGACGCCGTCGAGATCACGGCCACGGTCAAGACCACGGACCGCACCGGCGTCGAGATGGAGGCGCTGACCGCCGTGTCGATCGCCGCCCTCACGGTCGTCGACATGATCAAGGCCGTCGACAAGGCCGCGGTGATCTCCGACATCCGCGTGGAGGAGAAGTCCGGCGGCAAGTCCGGCGACTGGAGCCGGTCATGACCCTCGACCGCGCCCTGGTCGTCACCGCCTCGAACCGCGCCGCGGCCGGCGTCTACGCCGACAAGAGCGGCCCGCTGGTCGCCGAGGGCCTGGCCGCGATGGGCTTCGAGGTCGACGGCCCGCAGGTGGTGCCCGACGGCGAACCGGTGGCGGCCGCCCTCCGCGCAGCCGTCGCCTCCGCCCGGTACGCCGTCATCCTCACCACCGGCGGTACGGGCCTGACCCCCACCGACCGCACCCCCGAGGCCACCCGCGAGGTCCTGGACTACGAGATCCCCGGCATCCCCGAGGCGATCCGCGCCGCAGGCCTTGCGAAGGTCCCCACCGCCGCGCTCTCCCGTGGACTGGCGGGCGTCGCCGGTACGACCCTGATCGTCAACCTCCCCGGCTCCTCCGGCGGCGTCCGCGACGGCCTCGCCGTCCTGACCGGCCTCCTGCCGCACGCCGTCGACCAGATCCGCGGCGGCGACCACCCCAGACCTTCCGGGAGCCAAAGCTGAACGCGCCCTGGCCGGTGGTCCTCACGGACGGAGCGGTGACCCTCCGTCCGATAAAGCTGCGCGACCAACGGGCCTGGCGCGAGGTCAACCGCCGTAACCGCGACTGGCTGCGCCCCTGGGAAGCGACCATCCCGCCGCCCCCGCCCGGCCTCGCACCGCCGCACCGTCCCACGTACCGTCAGATGGTCCGCCATCTCCGTGCCGAGGCGCACGCCGGCCGGATGCTGCCGTTCGTCGTCGAGTACCGGGGCCAGTTGGTGGGCCAGCTGACGGTCGCGGGCATCACCTGGGGCTCCATGTGCTCCGGCCACGTCGGCTACTGGGTCGACCAGGAAGTCGCCGGCCGCGGCGTCATCCCCACGGCCGTGGCGCTCGCCGTCGACCACTGCTTCCGGTCCGTGGGACTGCACCGCATCGAGGTCTGCATTCGCCCGGAGAACGTCCCCAGCCGCCGGGTGGTCGAAAAACTCGGTTTTCGCGAAGAGGGCATCCGCCCGCGCTACCTCCACATCGACGGCGCCTGGCGCGACCACTTGGTTTTCGCCCTGACCGCGGAAGAACTGCCCGAAGGCCTGCTCAACCGCTGGCGCAGGGAGAAGCCCGGTACCTCCGGCACACCCCACAAATAAAATAAATGTTCGAATGCATTCCCTGATTGACCGGATTGGTGGAGGCGCCGATCTCTACCATCACAAAAAAGTTCGAGATATCAGCCAGATCGTGCGACACACCGGCTCAATTGGCGGATGGCCCCCTGCAAACCCCTCTACCGTGTGAGTCGTGAGAAGCAGCGGCCTCATCTACGCAGTCATCGTCGGGGCCTGGGCTGCCTACTTGGTGCCGATGTGGCTCCGTAGGCAGGACGAGCTCAACGAGGCCCGTCCGACCGAGCGCTTCAGCACCGCCATCCGGCTGCTGTCCGGACGGGCGGCCATGCAGCGCCGTTACGACAAGGCGCACGGGGAGTACCCCGCCGACGATGCGGGCGACGACGCGGACCCGGACGCCACGGCCGACGAGGCCGCCGCCCGGGCCTTCGGCGACCCCGCTCCGGCGGAAGCGCCCGAGGCTCCCCACACCCGGGTGCAGGCCGCCCCGCCGCGCCCCTCCGCCGCCGAGCGGACCAAGCGGGCCAAGGTCCTCGCCCGGCGCCGGCGCACCACCACCATGCTGTTCCTCACCTTCACCGCCGGCGCCATCGTCGCCGCGGTCGGCGGCCTCCCCTTCCTCTGGGCCCCCGCCCTCCCCGCGCTCCTCCTGACCGCGTACATCATTTACCTGCGCGCCCAGGAGCGGCGGCGCTTCACCTTCACCATGGACCGGCGCAAGGCGGAGGCGGCGGCGCAGCGGCTGCGGGAGGACAGGCGGGCCCGCCCTCAGCAGGCGGCCGACCAGCCGCCCGCCGACGAGCACCCGCCCGCCGCCCGCGTTGACCCCCCGGCCGACGCCGCCCCGGAGCCGCCCCGCCCCGTCACCCCCGCCCACACCGCGGGACGCCGGGCCCTGGTCGAGGAGACCGACCACGCCGAGTGGGTCGACCAGCAGCGCGAACGCGAACGCCCGCGGCCCGCCGCCGGCAGCTGGGAGCCGGTCCCGGTCCCCCTCCCCACCTACGTCACGGCCCCGGTCGCCCCGCGCGCCACCAGCCACGTCGACCTGGACGCCGAGGACGCCTGGAGCTCCGCCCGCTCCAGCGCCGCCCCCGACCACCCCCAGCCCGACACCCAACAGGACCGCCCCACCCACCCCGGCCGCCGCACCCGCGGCCGCACCCCGCTCTTCGACCAGTACGAGAACGAGGACCGGCCCCGCGCGGCGAACGAGTGACGGCCCTCCGCTGACCAGCACCGGAAGCGATTTCCGAGCACCGCGACCGAGATGCTAGAGTTTCACTCGTCGCAAGGGCCTGTGGCGCAGCTGGTAGCGCACCTCGTTCGCAACGAGGGGGTCAGGGGTTCGAATCCCCTCAGGTCCACAGACAAAGACCGTTCCCGGGGCAGCTCGGGAGTGGTTGACGAGATCCCGCCGATCGAGATGATCGGCGGGATCTTTGTCGTTTCCGGGGGCGTTCGGGTCTGTTCGGGGTGGTGGAGGGGGCGGGCCGCTGTGGCGGGCGGGCTGATGTGGCGTCATTTGGTTGTGTCAGCGGTATGGCCGGCCTCCGGAGGTTTCCGGGGGCCGGCCAATTCGCTGTCTGGGGGTGTCCGTTGACGCGTGGTGCTGCGGGGCGGATGCGGAGGGCGGCATTCCGTCGTTGTGGTGAGGCGGTGGAGAGCGGTTATTCGCGTAGGAAGGCCAGGACGGAATCGGTCTGGTGGAGGAGGGCGTGGCCGGCCTCGGGGAGGAGGTTCACGGTCGCGTGGGGGACGTTCTGGTGCATGCGCCGGGCGGTGCCGGCGGAGTCGAACATCGCGTCGCGGGCGCCGGCTATCACCAGTACGGGCATGGTCAGGCGGCGCAATGCGCTGTCGGGGAATACGGGCAGCCGTTCCGTGCGCGGCTTGAAGTGCGAGAAGGTCAGCATCACGTGGTCGAGGGCGTGCCGGGCCCGCGGTGTGTCCAGGCCGGTCACGGCTCGCGTCGAGCGGAGCGCGCCCCGGCGTCCGAAGGGGCGCAGGAGCAGGGCCTTGAACAGCCAGCCCACCTTCTGCCTCCCGACGCCGCCGGGGCACAGCAGGGTCAGGCGGGTCACCCGCTCCGGCCGGCGGGTGGCGTAGTCCAGCGCCAGCCAGCCGCCGAGGGAGGTCCCGACGACCGAGGCGTTGGCGATCCCGAGGCCGTCCAGTACCTCGTCCAGCCACTGGGCATGGGCGTCGGAGGCCAAGGGCGGTCGGGACGGCGCGCTCAGGCCCGGCTCGCCGATGACGTCGAGGGCATAGGTGCGGAAATGCCGTGCCCAGGCGGCGATGTCGTCCTGCCACATCGTCGCGTTCGCCCCCGATCCGTGCAGCAGCAGCACCGGCGGTGCGTCTTCGGGGCCGGAGACGACGGCGAAGGTCTCGCCCTCGCGGGTCGGGATCCGCACATGCTCGGCGGGGACCGGCCAGCTGCGCAGCATCTCCTGGTAGCGCTGCTGGATCTCGCGCGCGCCGGCCTCGGACTTGTAGATCGTGCTCATGAAGAGAGCACCCCCTCGATGTAGTCGAGTAGCCGGGCGGTGACGCCCAGGCCGCCCAGGACAATGATCTTCATCCGGGCCCGTTCCGCGTCGTAGGCCGTCTCGATGCGCAGTGGCTCGTCCTCCGGGCGAGGGTTGGCTGCCGCGCCCATCAGGAGGGTGGTCACGCGGTCGGCCGTCTCGGCGCTGATCGCGTCGATCTCCACGATGCTCGACACCTCGGAGTGCCGCTGTTGCCCGGCCGTCTCGCCCGGGGACGCGGGCACGGGACGCCCGGTGAACGCTTCCAGGTCCTCGTGCGCGATCCGGTACTGCTTGCCGATGCGGACCGCGGGGAGCCGTCTGTCCCGTACGTAGGTGCGGATGGTGCGGACGTGCAGCCCCAGGCGTTCGGCGACTTGTTCCACGGAGTAGAAGCGTTCGTTCACGGGACTACTCTAACCTTCCCTGTTGGGGGATGGGATAGGGAAGGTTGAGGAATGTTAGGGAAGTCTGGGGAGGGGGAGTGTGGGGAGGGTCAGCGGGTGAAGGTGCGTGAGGTGAGGCGGACGCCGTGTTTGGCCAGGTAGGTGAGGGGGTTGATGTCCGTGCCGTAGCGGCGGCTCTTGCGCACCTCGAAGTGGAGGTGGGGGCCGGTGGCGCGGCCGGTGGCGCCGCTGTAGCCGAGGCGGGTGCGGGCGCGGACCTTCTGGCCGGGGCGGACGGTGATGCGGGAGAGGTGGCCGAAGAGGGTGTAGCGGCCGTCTTTCATCCGGATCGTCACGGCCTTCCCGTAGGCGCCTGATCTCCTGGCGAGGACGACGGTGCCCGATCCCACGGATCTGACCCGGGTGCCGGGGCGGACGGCCAGGTCGATGCCGGTGTGGTGGCCGGCGCGCCAGGTGCCGCGGATGCCGTAGCGGGCGCTGATGCGGTGGTGGTTGGTCGTGGGGTGGGTCCAGGTGCCGGCGGGGGCGGCGGGGGCGGCGTGGGCCACCTGGGAGGCCGTCAGGGTGAGGACGGAGCCCACGGCCGCCGTGGCTATGGCGTGGAGCAGCATTCTGCGAAGCGGGGGGCGTTTGCGGAATGTGGTCATAGTGGTGAGCCCACGCCTTGTGACGGGTGGTCGCATCCCGGGGCGGGGCCACGGGCCGCCGAACGGGTGGAGGTTGGCGCGGAGGAGGGGCCTTTGCCGGTCCGGGCGTCCGGATGGGTGAGGGGTCAGAACCCCAGGCGCTCGACCGCCTTGACGACCTCGCCGGCGCCGTCCTCGGTGGCCAGGCGGCGGGCGGCCTCGGTGGCGTGGTCGCGGCGGGCGGGGGAGGTGACGGCCTGGGTGACGGCGTCGGCGAGACGGGCGACGGCGTTGTCGGCGGACAGGTCGGCGAACGGGATCGGGGCGGTGGCCGCGCCCAGGGAAGCCAGGCGGGCGGCCCAGAAGGGCTGGTCGGCGGTGACCGGGACCGGGACGGTGGGGGCGCCCGCGCGCAGTCCCGCGGCGGTGGTGCCGGCGCCGCAGTGGTGCACCACGGCGGACACCCGGGGGAAGAGGAGGGTGTGCGGGACGTCGCCGAGGGTGAGGAGGTCGGCGTGCCCGGGTGCTGCGTGCCGGGTGGTCAGGCCCGCCCAGCCGGACTGGAGGATGCCGCGGACCTTGGCGCGGCGCAGGGCGGCCGCCGCGAGGGTGCTCAGGCGCTCGCCGTCGCCGCCCGCCATGCTGCCGAAGCCGAGGAAGACCGGGGGCGGGCCCGCGGCGAGGAAGTCCTCGACGAGGTCGGGGAGTTGGGCGTCCGGCGCGTGCCAGGGCCACCAGTTTCCGACGACGTCCAGGCCGGTGCGCCAGTCCGCGGGGCGGGGCAGCAGGACCTCGCTGAAGCCGTGCAGGACCGGCCGGCCGGCGGCTTCGGTGCGGCGGCGGACCGTACGGGGGGTGGCGGGCGGCAGACCGAGGCGGGCCCGGAGGTCCCGGGTCGCGTCCGCGTAGAGGCGGTCGATGATGCGGAGCGAGAGGCGGCCGGCGGCGCGGTTGCCCCAACGGCCCAGTGAGCGGCCGCCGCTGACGATCGGGGCGAAGTCGCCGGTGGGGGCGCTGGGTACGAGGGGCAGGTCCAGGGACGGGATGTCCAGCGCCTCGGCGAGGTGGTGGCCGAGTGGTGCGGTGGTGGCGGAGAGCAGGAGGAGTCCGGTGTCCTCGTGGGCCGCGTCGGCGATCCCGCCGCCCAGTTCCTTGATGAAGGCGGCGGCCTGGCGCATGAGGGCGCGTTTGCCGCCGGGGGCGGCGGGCCGTGCCTGGCCGGTGGTGCCGGGGCGGCGGGTGCGGGGGTCGGCCGGCAGCCGGCGGAACTCCAGGCCGGCGGCTTGGACGAGGGGGGCGTAGGTGTCGTGCGTGGCGAGCGCGACCTCGTGGCCGGCGTCGCGGAGCCGGGCGCCCAGGCCGGTGTACGGGGCGACATCGCCGTACGAACCGGCGGCGGTGATCAGGATCTTCGTCATGGGGCGGTCCGCTTTCGCTTCGCTTCGGGCAGGGGAGGGGGATGCGCGTTCGGCGGTGGGTATGGGGGTGCCCGTGCCGTGTTCGGGACTCGTGCGGGCTCGGTCAGCCGTGCGCGGGCTCGGTTCAGGCGTTGTCGGCCGGAGAGCGGCGTACGGCGTTGGTGTGTACGGCGGTGCGCAGGTACGGGGCGAGGCCGGGCCGTTGTTCGGTGGGCGGGACGGCCAGGGCGAAGGCGCGGGGATCGGTGACGAAGCCGTCGGCGATCCGGCCGTGTACGTCGGTGGGGCACGGGGTGAACCAGCGGGCGATGTGCTGCCGGTGTTCCTCGGCGAGGTCCATGGCGCGCTCGCCGTCCGCAGGTTCCCCGGCGTCGAAGGCGGCGGTCAGCCGCAGGCGCCAGTCGGCGGCCTCGGCCATGATCTTCGCCCAGTCCTCCTTGGAGTGCCCGGCGGCCCGTGCCATCGACCGCTGGTAGCTCTCGCGGTGCTGCCACTTCAGATGGGCCTGGGTCGCGTAGGTGAGGTCGAAGGTCACCTCGCCGAAGACCTCGAACCGCTCCTCGGGTGACAGTTCCACACCGGTCTGCTGGACCTCCATGGCCTGCTCGGCGACCTCGACCAGCCGCTGGAGCTTGCTGATCTGGTCGTTGAGGAGGCGGTGCCGGGCGCGGAGGTGATCGAGGGCGTTGGCCTGGGGGTCCTCCAGGATCGTGGCGATCTCGTCGAGGGGGAAGCCGAGCTCCCGGTAGAAGAGGATCTGCTGGAGCCGGGAGAGATCGGCATCGCTGTAGAGGCGGTAGCCGGCGGGGCTGCGGTCGCTGGGGGAGAGCAGGCCGGCCTTGTCGTAGTGGTGCAAGGTCCGCACCGTGATCCCCGCGAAGCCGGAGACCTGCCCGACCGAGTAGCTCATCGCAGCGCCCTTCGTCCCGTCCTGTCCGGCCGTCGTGTCCGGTCGGCCCGTCCCTTACGGCGGTGGTGTCACCGGTGGCGGGGCGGGCCGTTCGTCAGGCTGGGGCCTGACGTGGCGTGAGGGTCAAGCGCGGCCGGTACGGGCGGGGGCCGTGGCGGGGCGGGCAGGCGGGAAGCGCGCCCCCGCCAGGCCACGCTCAGCTGTCCGGATACCGGTCCTGGAGCACCGAGTTCACCAGCGCCTGGACGTCCTCCCGGTCGAGACCCTCCGTGCGGGCCCGGTCCATCCAGGAGCGGAGCTCCTCGCGCAGCAGGGCGTCCGCCGCGGACTCGGGGCGGGCGAGCGTACGGCTGACGAAGGTGCCGAGACCGGGGCGGGGCTCGACCAGGCCCTCGCGCTCCAGTTCGCGGTACGCCTTGAGGGTCGTATTGGGGTTGACCTTGGTCGTGGCGGCGACCTGCGCGGCGGTCGGCAGGCGGTCGCCCTCCACCAGGATGCCCAACCGCAGTGCCTGCTGGACCTGTTGGACGATCTGGAGGTAGGTGGCGACGCCGCTCCGCCGGTCGATTCGGAACTCGACGACGCTCACCACCTCTCTGCTTCTTCCGCCTGTCGCGCCCTGGGCGCCGCCGGGGCCGCGCGGCCCGACCGCTTGATGATCGGGCCGGCCGTGCCGGGTGTCAAAGCGCCGCCCGGGGTGTGCCGCGTACGGGCGGAACCCGCAGGCCGGCGCCCGCACCGTCCGTCACGCGCCACGCCGTTCAGAGGGGCCGCCGGTGCGCCCGCCACACGACGAACGTGAGCACCACGGCGGTCAGCGCCAGCAGAATTCCCGCGCCCAGCCACTGCATCCCCGCCATCTGCCCGTAGTCGAAGTACTGGGTCACCCGGTTGACGATGCCCAGCTTGGCCCGGCAGGACTCGGCGTCGCCGTGGACGCAGGTGCCGTAGCCGTAGAGCTTGCCGTCCGCGGTGGACACCCAGTCGTCGATCCGTACGGCGTCGGGCGGCAGGTCGGGGCCGTCGCCGCCGTAGGGGTAGCTGACGCTGCGCAGGGTGCCCAGGCGGCCGATCAGCAGCTCGGACCAGATCAGGGACGTGACCAGGGCGAGGACGGCGGTGGCCGCCATGGCCCGTACGACCCGCTTGACCAGCATGCCGAGGGCGATACCGCAGACGGTCAGGAACAGGGTCCAGGCGACGGGGACGGGGCCGGTGCTGTCGAAGGCCCCGCCCGTCAGCCAGTCGCCGCCCATGGCCAGGGTGTGGGCCGGCGTCCACAGCCAGGTGAAGGCGGCCGACAGCAGGGCGGTGCACAGCACCGCGACGGTCAGCGGCAGGGCGAGGGTGGCGGCAACCCAGCGGCCGCGGCTCACCGACTGGGTGCTGACCAGCTTGATGGTGCCGTGCTCCTGCTCGCCGGCGATGAGCGGAGCGCCCAGGAAGACGCCGATGAGGACGGGCAGGAACTCCAGCAGCTGGGAGCCGCTGCGGAACAGCCGGCCGTAGGCGTTCTGGAAGTCGTAGTCGTTGCCCAGCCGGCCCCCGGTGTCGGGGCTGGTTCCCCGGGTGTGCAGGAAGTCCATCAGGCCGATGCGCTGGTAGGCGAAGACCGCGCAGCCCACGACGGTGACCAGCAGGGCGAGGCGCAGGAAGGTGCGGTGCCGGCGCCAGACCAGCCAGGGCAGGCCGTGCAGCAGTTCACGGCGGGCGGCGGGGCCGCTGCCGGGGGCATCGCCGGGCTCCGCCGCGTTCGCCACCTCGGCGCCGGCGGTCTTCGTCCTGGTCATGCGGCCGACTCCCCCGGTCCGTCGACACGGGCCTCGTCCGCGATCAGAGTGGGCGCTTCGGGCGACCGCAGATAGGCCAGCAGGACCTCCTCCAGGCTCGGCACCAGCACCTCCCAGCTGTCGGAGACCGGGCCGTGCGGCCGGACCAGGGCGTTGAACTGCCGTCCGGTGACCCGGGCTTCGACCACGGTGTGCCGGCGTCGCAGCTCCTCGGGCACCCCGTCGTCGCCCTCGGCCACGCCCGTCACCAGCAGGTGCGCGGGCACCAGCTCCTCGGTCTGGCCGGCCATCCGCAGCCGGCCCTCGGTGAGGACGAGGAGGTAGTCACACATGACCTCCATCTCGGCGAGCATGTGGGACGACATCAGGACCGTCGTGCCGTGCTCGGCGGCCTCGGCCATCAGCAGCCCCGACAGCTCGTGCCGGGCCAGCGGGTCGAGGTCGGACATCGGCTCGTCGAGCATCAGCAGCTCGGGCCGCTTGCCGAAGGCGAGGGCGAAGGCGACGCGGGTGCGCTGGCCGCCGGAGAGGGTGCCGATCCGGGCGGTGAGCGGCACCTTTCCTGACCGTACGATCCGCTCGGCGAGCGCCTGGTCCCAGCGCGGGTTCAGCTCCTTGCCGAGCCGCAGGGTCTCGGCCACGGTGAAGCGCGGGTAGAGGGGCTTGTCCTGCGCGAGGAAGGCGATCCGCTCCAGGGCGGCCGGGTCGGAGACCGGGACGCCGAACAGCTTCAGCGTCCCGGTGGTCGGCTGCACCAGCCGGGTCGCGGTGCCCAGGAACGTGCTCTTGCCCGCGCCGTTGGGGCCGACGAGGGCGCAGATGTGGCCGGCGGGGAGCCGGAAGGAGCAGTCCCGCAGTGCCCAGCCGCGGCGGTACTTCTTCCCCAGTCCTTCGGCCTCGATGGCCCATGGGCTCGGCTCGCTCACCCGGATCCCCCCTTTAGCTAGTTGATTAGTGGAATGAGTATGCGGAGCGGCCCTCGGGCGTGTCAACAAAAGGGGCCCGGGCCGACGGGGTCCAAGGGCCGCCCGCCGGCCGGGCCGAGGGTGCCGCCGTCCTCTCAGGCGTCCGCCACCAGCGACTTCGCCATGCACCGGCTTTCGTCGTAGGTCCGGTACAGACCGAATTTCTCGACCAGCACATAGCCGCTGGAGGCGTACAGTTCCAGCGCTTCGGGCTGCTCGGTGCCGGTCTCCAGCACCATGCGGGAGCGCCCCGCGGCTCGTGCGTCCGCTTCCAGGGCGGCCAGGATCTGCCGGGCCAGCCCCTGCCCGCGCGCCTCCGGGACCACGAACATCCGCTTGATCTCGGCGTCGCCGGCCGCGTACCCCTCCGCCGTGTCCTCCTGGCGCCGCCATCCGCCGGTGGCCAGCGGGCGGGCGCCCTCGTAGGCGATCAGATACGTACCGTGCGGAGGGGTGAACATCTCCGGGTCCAGCGGCGTCATGTCGCCGTCGCCGTAGCGCCGGACGTACTCCTGCTGGACCAGCGCATCGAGCGTGACCGCGTCGGGGTGGTCGTAGCGGACGGGGCGTATCTCCATTCCAGAAATCGTACGGGTGAGCGGGTGCCCGGCGCGACGAGGTCCCGGGGATGGGTATCGTGCCGGGATGCTCACCGTGACCTCTGTGAATGTGAATGGACTGCGCGCCGCGGCCAAGAAGGGCTTCGTCCCGTGGCTGGCGGGGACCGCGGCCGATGTGCTGTGCCTCCAGGAGGTGCGGGCCGAGACGGCGCAGCTCCCGGAGGAGGTGCGGGAGCCCGCCGGATGGCACACCGTGCATGCCCCGGCGGCGGCCAAGGGGCGGGCCGGGGTCTCGCTCTACACCCGGCGGGAGCCGGAGCGGGTGCAGGTGGGCTTCGGGTCGGCGGAGTTCGACGGCAGTGGGCGGTATGTGGAGGCGGACCTGCCCGGTGTGACCGTGGCCAGCCTCTATCTGCCCTCCGGTGAGGTCGGTACGGAGCGGCAGGACGAGAAGGAACGCTTCATGGCGGAGTTCCTGCCCTACCTCGTCGAGCTGCGGAAGCGGTCCGCCGCGGACGGCCGTGAGGTGGTGGTGTGCGGCGACTGGAACATCGCCCACCAGGAGGCCGACCTGAAGAACTGGAAGGCCAACCAGAAGAAGTCCGGCTTCCTCCCGGAGGAGCGTGGCTGGCTGAGCGACGTCCTCGACGAGACCCGTGGCGGTTACGTGGACGTGGTCCGCGGCCTGCACCCGGACACCGAGGGCCCGTACTCGTGGTGGTCCTACCGGGGCCGCGCCTTCGACAACGACGCGGGATGGCGCATCGACTACGCCATGACCACCCCCGGTCTGGCGCGGCGTGCGGTGAAGGCGTTCGTGGAGCGGGCGGCCAGCTATGACCAGCGGTGGAGCGATCACGCGCCGGTGACCGTGGTGTTCGACCTGTAGGACTCCGGCCGGAGCGCAAGGCTGCGGACGACCCGCACGGCGCCGCTGGTGAACGACTGGTGAGGAACGGAATTCCTGCGGGTCCCGCACGGTGGGCGCAGGTGGCACACGCCCACCGGATGCCTTAGCGTGCGTTGTCGTGTACATGGCGCGGCGCAGTGTGCCGCCATTCGGGGGGTCTTTTCTTCATGCGTTCGGCAACCGTCATTCTGCTGCTTGCTGCCCTGCTCGGGGGCGCACCGGCCACGGCCGCGTATGCGGCGCCGTCGAACGACTCGGTCTCGTACGTCGCGTACGGGCGGGGCGGGAGCGGCAGCCACAGTGCTCCCGGCGGCCGTCACAGCGATCTCGGCAGCGCCGGCGCCGGCAAGACGCAACTCGCCTACAGGAGCCGCAGCATAGGGACCCACAGTCGCTCCAGCCTGAAGGAGCCGTGGGAGGTCGTCCTTGTCCTCGTCGTCTACCTGGGCTTCTTCGGGTACGTGGGCTACCGCGTCGTCAAGAAGGTGCGAGGGTTCTTCCGGCGGGACGCCTGACGCCCGGCGCCCGGGAAGTGCTCGCGGGTTCGTACGCCGGGACGCACCCGGCGTGGTGACCGCCGCCTTCGACCGCTGAGGGCTGTCCTGTGGGCGGGGTGCCGCCCCGCTCCGGAGATGGTGCCCGAACGCCGAACGGCCCGCCGGGTATCCGGCGGACCATCACACGGGGTGGGGCTGTTTTCTCAGTGGCGGGTGAAGATCATGAGGCCGCCGTTGTTGGGACGCTCGATGTAACCCTTGGCCGCCCAGTTGATCCAGCCGCCGTCGCCCTGGTTCGTGAACTCGCCGTCCTCGAACACCCAGATGCCGTAGGTGACACCGTCGTAGGTGGTGGTGGCGAACGTCTTCACCCCGTTGAGGTTCTCCTCGTACGGCTGCTGGAGGTTGTGGACCATGACGTTGTACTGACCGCCGGCCGCGTAGTACGCCGACTCCATGAGGCCCTTGACGAAGCCTTCGCGGTTCTGGGCGGTCTTGATCGACGCCTCGATCTTGTTGGCGATGCCGAGAACGTCGACGTTGACGTTCAGGCTCGCGCCGACGCTGGCCGTCGGGCCGCCCTTGGCTTCAGCGGCGGCAGCCGCCGGCGCGGCCGACGCCGTCGCCGGGAACGCGACAGCGGTGCCGCACAGCGCCGCGCACAGTGCCGCCGCGGCGACGCTCTTCTTCACAATGTTCTTGGTGGACATGGTTCTCCTCCATGGGTACGGATGGCAGTCCTCTCTGCTCCCCGAAACGGGGTCCCGGGGAGCAGAGAGCCGGCCAGGGCAGCCGCCAGGGGAATTACGGCTGCGACCGGCACAGGAACGATGATTCGCGGCGTCGCTCATGAACTGCTCACGCTGTGATCACGTACTTCGCAGGCGGTCCGCATACTTCACTGACTCTTCGTCAACTCACGTGCTGTGTCCACATAGTGAGAGCGGCTGAGCGAAACGGAACCCGACCTTCCCTCCGGTGGTCTTTGCAGGGAAAAGGGCGGTTTGCTGTGTGCACATTCGGCGGCAGGAACTCGAGGTCACAATGGTTCAGTTGCGGCTACTAGGGCCGGTTGAAATTGAAGTGAACAATGGGCGACTGCTGAGTCTGGGAACGGGCCGATTGCGCACCGTGGCCGCGATTCTGATCAGCGAGGTCAATCAGGTGATCCCGGTGAGCAGAATGATCGATCTGGCGTGGGACGCGGATCCGCCGGCCAGGGCGAGAGGTGTGGTCCACAATCATGTCCATCGTTTGCGGCAGTTGCTGGCCGGACAAGCCGAAATCGTCACCCGCGGCCGGGGATATGTGCTGATCGCCGATCCGTGGGCGGTGGATGCCAACCGGTTCCAGAACCTGGTGTCCGGCGCCCGCGAGGCCGAGCCGCGGACCGCCGTCGCCGAGCTGCGCCAGGCCCTCGGTCTGTGGCGTGGCGAGGTGCTGGCGGATGTGCCCGGCGACCGGGTACGGCGGACGCTGGGAGTGGGCCTGACCCAGGCGAGGGTGGCGGCGCTACAGGAGCTCGGCGAAAGGCTGTTGCTGCTCGGCCGTTACGGGGAGCTGATCACGGAGCTGACCGGCTGGCTCGCGGAGCATCCGCTGCACGAGGAACTGACCGCGCTGCTGATGCGTGCGCTCCAGGCGAGCGGCAGACAGGCCGAGGCCCTCGATCACTTCCACCGCACCAGGCGGCATCTGAAGGGCCAGCTGGGCATCGATCCCGGCCCGGCGCTCAGCGAGACGTACCTCGCGGTGCTCGGCGGGAAGCCCGCGGTCGCGCCGCACTTCCCCGACCGCCCGTCGGCCGGTCCCGGCCGCGCCGCGCCGTACGCCCCCGACCGCCCGCCGGCGCCACGGCCTCCCGTTTCCCAACTCCCGCCCCGCATACCGGACTTCTGCGGCCGCGCGCGGGAGATCGCCGCGCTGGACGAGAACCTGGACCGGGTGCCGAGGCCGGACTGTGTGGTGCTCGCGGGCGGGGGAGGGGCCGGCAAGACCACGCTGGCGGTGCACTGGGCGCACCGCCGCAAGGCCGAGTTCCCCGACGGGCAGCTCTTCGTCGACCTGCGGGGTTTCGAGCGTCCCCCGATGCGCCCGGGAACCGTTCTGGGGATGTTCCTCCAGGCGCTGGGGGTGCCGGACGAGAAGATCCCCGACGCCGTGACGGAGCGCTCGGCGCTGTACCGCTCGCTGCTCGCCGGACGACGGATGCTCGTGGTGCTGGACAACGCCGGCACCGCCGAACAGGTGCGGCCCCTCCTGCCCGCGACGCCGGGCTCGCTGGCCGTGGTGACCAGCCGAAGGCGACTGAGCGGACTGATGATCCGCGACGGGGCGGCGCTGGTCACGGTGGGGCCGTTGCCCGCGGACGAGGCTCTGGAGCTGCTGGGCACCGCGCTGGGGCGGCAGCGCATCGCGGCGGAGGGAGCGGCTGCCAGGGAACTCGTCGAGCGGTGCGACCGGCTGCCGCTGGCGCTGCGGATCGCCGCCGCACGGCTGATGGCACACGCCGGCTGGTCGCTGGCGGACTGGACGAGGAAGCTGGCCGATGAGCGCCACCGGCTGTGCGAGCTGTCCGCGGCCGATCCGGACCTGTCCATGGAAGCCGGTCTGTACCTCAGCTATCGCGCGCTGACGAGCGGTGCCGCGCGGCTGTTCCGCCTCCTCGGGCTCGTCCCCGGCGCGGAGGTGGAGGTCCACGCCGCCGCGGCCCTGGCCGGACGCGATCTGGAGCGCACCCGCCGTTATCTTGGCGAGCTGTGTGAGGCGCACCTATTCCAGGAGCAGGCCGAGGGACACTTGGCGCGGACCGAGCTGGTGCGCATCTACGCCGCCAAGCTCGTCGCGTCCGAGGAGACGCCGTGCGACCGGGAGCTCGCCCGGCAGCGGCTGCTCGCCCACACCGCACGGTCCCGGCTGCGGCCCGGCTGAGTCACCGCCGCCCGGCGGCCCCCGCTCACTCCTCCGCCTGCCCCTGCTCCCGCAGCCACTCCGCCAGCTCCGCCCGCACGCGGCGGTCCACGGCCATGGAGAGTTCGGCCTCGACCACGCCCTTGGAGAGCGGGCGGAGCTTTTCGATGGTCTCGGCGATGTGATCGACCTCGTGGGGGCCGGGGGGCTCGCCCGCCGAGGCGCGTGCGAGGACCTCGGAGAGGACGTGGGTGCGGATGAGGGTGGTGAAGATGCCGGCGAGGGCGTCGGCGTGGACGCGCACCTGGCGGCCGGCTTCGAGGACGTCGGCCAACGGGACGCCTCTGCTGACGAGTTCGGTCGAGGCGTCCAGCAGGCGGCGGCTGATGTGGACGAACTCGTCGCCGTCGACGGCGAGATAGCCGATGTCCAGGGACGCGGTGAGGTTGTCGGCGGTGATGTCCTCGCTGAAGTGGTCGGCGAGTTCCTCGGGCGTCAGGCGGACGGGCGTCTCCTCGGACCAGGGCGGGACGAGGGGGTTCTCCAGGCCGAGGAGTTCGCCCACGTCGCGACCGGTGTCGAAGGCCGAGAGGAGTTCCCCGATGCCGCCGAGGGTGTGGCCGCGCTCCAGGAGGGCGCCGATGGTGCGCAGCCGGGCGAGATGGTGCTCGTTGTACCAGGCGATCCGGCCCTCGCGGCGCGGCGGCGGGATGAGCTTGCGCTCGCGGTAGAAGCGCAGCGTACGGACCGTGATGCCGGCTTCCCTGGCCAGGTCGACCATGCGGAATTCGCGCGCCGGGGGCTGTGCCGCGGGTTCCGTGCGCGCGTCCTGGGGGTTTTCGTTCGCTGCCACGGGCCCAGCCTATGCCGGGGGTACGACGCGGGGGCCGGGATGTGACCGGCGGTAACTCCTGCCGTCCACCCCCTACCGCTCGGTACGTGGCTGCCCTACTCTCCAACTGTGCCAGTGATTGCTGGCGCGATGGGGGCGGTCGTGGTGGCGGACGTCGCGGCCCCGAAGATGGCAGTGGAGTACGTCGAACTCGGGAGGCGGCTAAATGGCCGAGCGCGAGCGCAGGCATGTGCGGGTTGCGGTGATCGGATCGGGGTTCGGTGGTCTGGGCGCGGCCGTCCGGCTGCGGCGCCAGGGGATCACCGACTTCGTGATCCTGGAGCGGGCCGGTGCGGTGGGCGGCACCTGGCGCGACAACAGCTATCCGGGATGCGCGTGCGATGTGCCCTCGCACCTGTACTCCTTCTCCTTCGCGCCCAACCCGGAGTGGCCGCGGAACTTCTCCGGGCAGCCGCACATCCGCGCCTACCTGGAGCGGGTCGCCGACACCTTCGGACTGCGTCCGCACCTGCGCCTCAACTCGGAGGTGCGGAGCCTGCGCTGGGACGCGGAGGCGCTGCACTGGGAGGTGGAGACGGCCGGCGAGCCGCTGACCGCGGATGTCGTGGTGTCCGCGACCGGGCCGCTGTCGGATCCGAAGACTCCCGACATACCGGGGCTGGACACCTTCCCCGGCAAGGTCTCGCACTCCGCCCGCTGGGACCACGACTACGACCTGCGCGGCAAGCGCGTCGCCATGATCGGTACGGGTGCCTCGGCGATCCAGATCGTGCCGGCCATCCAGCCGGACGTGGAGCGCCTCACGCTCTTCCAGCGCACCCCGCCCTGGGTGCTGCCCCGCGCCGACCGCAAGATCAGCGCGGCCGAGAAGTGGCTGCACACCAAGCTCCCGGCGACCCGGGCCGCGCGCCGCGGGCTGCTGTGGGGCATCCGCGAGCTCCAGGTCAGCGCCTTCACCAAGCGCCCCAACGAGCTGGGTCTGCTCGAATTCCTGGCCAGGAACCATATGAAGAAGGCCGTCAAGGACCCGGTGCTGCGGGCCGCGCTCACTCCCGACTACCGCATCGGCTGCAAGCGGATCCTGCTCTCCAACACCTATTACCCGGCCCTGGCACGGCCCAATGTGGATCTGGTCGCCGCCGGGCTGAAAGAGGTCCGCGGCAGCACGCTCGTGGGGTCCGACGGGAGCGAGGTGGAGGCGGACGCGATCGTCTTCGGTACCGGGTTCCATGTGACGGACATGCCGATCGCCCAGCGGGTCACCGGCGCCCACGGCACGACGCTCGCCGAGGAGTGGAAGGACGGCATGGAGGCGCTGCGCGGCACCAGCGCGGCCGGCTTCCCCAACTTCCTCACCCTCATCGGGCCCAACACCGGCCTCGGGAACAGCTCGATGATCCTGATGATCGAGGCGCAGCTGAACTACCTGGCCGACTTCATGCGCCAGCTGGACGTCCTCGGCGGGAAGATCGCGCTCGACGCCCGGCCGTCCGCCGTACAGGACTGGAACCGCCGGATCCAGCAGCGGATGACCCGCACGGTGTGGAACATCGGCGGCTGCGACAGCTGGTATCTGGACGCCAACGGCCGCAACACCACCGTCTGGCCCGGCACGACCGGCGAGTTCAAGAAGGTCACCCGGCAGGTCGACCTCGCGGAGTACGAGGTGCTGCGGCCACCGTCCGGAAGGCCCGCGGACCGGTCCGCCGGCACGCACACGGAGGTGGCCGCATGAGCCGCCGTCCCGGACACGTCACCACCGGCCCGTACGCCCCGCCGGTGCCGCGTACGACGCTGACCGTCACCTCGGCCGACGGCGCCCGGCTGTACGCCGAGGTCCACGGGCCCGAGGACGCCCCGGCCGTCGTCCTGGCGCACGGCTGGACCTGCTCGACCGCCTTCTGGGCCCCGGTCGTCCGCGAGCTGGCCGCCGGCCACAAGGTCGTCCTCTACGACCAGCGCGGCCACGGCCGCAGCCCCGCCGCCGGTCCGGCCGGCCACAGCACCCATGCGCTCGCCGACGACCTGGTGGCCGTACTGGAGGCCACTCTGCGGCCGGGCGAACGCGCCGTGGTCGGCGGCCACTCCATGGGCGGTATGACGCTCATGGCCGCCGCCGACCGGCCGCAGCTGCGCGAGCGGGCCGCCGCCGCGCTGCTGTGCAGCACCGGCAGCGCCGAACTGCCCGCCGAATCAAGGGTGTTCCCGCTGCGCAGCCCGCAGGGCCGCCGCCGTGCGCACCGGCTGATGCTGCACTCGCGGATGCCGCTCGGCCCCGTGTCGCCGCTCGCCAGGAGCGCCCTGAAGTACGCCACCATGGGCCCCGGCGCCACCGCCGAGCAGATCGAGGCCTGTGCGCGCATCGTGCACGCCTGCCCGCCCGGGGTACGGGCCCGCTGGGGCAAGGTGCTGGCCGGCCTCGAACTGACCGGCGGCGCCGCCAGGCTGGAGCTGCCGACCGCGGTCATCGCGGGCACCGCCGACCGGCTCACCCCGGTGGTGCACGCCCGCAGGCTGGCCTCCGTCCTCCCCGACTGCCGCGGTCTGACCGAGCTGCCGGGCCTGGGACACATGACCCCGATCGAGGACGCCGTCGCGGTCGCCGGCCGGCTGCGCGAGCTCGTCGAGGACCATCTGCGGGCGACGGAAACCGGCACCGGGGCCCCGGCGGCCGACGGGACCGCCGAAGCACCCCGCGCCCCGCGGCAGAAGAAGGAGAAGACGGCATGAGCGCGAGCAGGAATCTGGAGGGCCAGGTTGTCGTCGTGACCGGTGCGGCCCGTGGGGTCGGGGCGCTGCTGGCCCGGAAGCTGTCGGCGCGCGGTGCGACGCTGGCGCTGGTCGGCCTGGAGCCGGACGAACTGCGCGGCGTCGCGGCCTCGCTGCACGGCCCGGCGCACCACTGGCATGCCGATGTCACCGACCACGAGGTGATGGCCCGGGTGGCGGACGAGGTCAAGGACCGCTTCGGGAAGGTCGATGTGGTCGTCGCCAACGCCGGGGTGGCGACCGGCGGCCCGTTCGCCGACTCCGACCCGGTCTCCTGGAGGCGGGTCATCGAGGTCAACCTCATCGGCGGCGCGGTCACCGGCCGCGCCTTCCTGCCCGCCCTCATGGCCTCCCGCGGCTACTTCCTCCAGATCGCCTCGCTGGCCGCGATCACCCCGGCCCCGATGATGACCGCCTACTGCGCCTCCAAGTCGGGCGTCGAGGCGTTCGCGCACAGCCTGCGCGCCGAGGTCGGCTACAAGGGCGTACGGGTCGGGGTCGGCTATCTGAGCTGGACCGACACCGACATGGTGCGCGGCGCGGACCAGGACGACATCATGCGCGAGCTGCGCTCCCGGCTGCCCTGGCCGTCGAACAAGACCTATCCGCTGGGCCCCGCCGTCGACCGGATCGTCGCGGGCATCGAGCGCCGTTCCGCGCATGTCTACGGGCAGTGGTGGCTGCGCGGGATGCAGTCGCTCCGCGGGTATCTGCCCTCGCTCATCGGGTCGGTGGGGCAGCGGGAGATGCGGCGGTTCGGGGACCGGCTGGACGGGATGCGGGTCGGGCTGGTGGGCGCGGGCGGTGAGGCGGACGAAAAGGCGCGGGCGGACCGGTGAACGGGCGGCGGGCGGCTGAAGGGCCTCTGAGCTGGGCCTGAGCGGTTCGTGGGCGGTTCGGGAGCGGCCTTGCGCCTCACGGAGCGTAGTCATCCGTGATCGAAATGCGAGCAATGTCCGGGCGTGTCACGCTGAACGGGGCCCAACCCCCCTACACCCCACTAGGAGTGAACAGCATGGGCATCAAGGACCAGTTCCAGGACAAGGCCAACGAGCTCAAGAACCAGGCGCACAAGGCCGCGGGCGACGCTCGCGAGCAGGGCCAGGAGCGCGGCGGCCAGCGTCAGGACCAGGAGCGCGGCGGTCAGCGCCCGGACCAGGACCGCGACCGTCGCCAGGGTGGCCAGGAGCGTGGCCAGCAGCCGCGTGAGCGTGGCCAGCAGGGCAACCGCCCCGCCCAGGACGCGATGGACGCCGCCGAGGGCCGCTTCCAGAGCTGACGTGGCTCGTCCTGAACAGCACGCGCGACGGCGTACGCGTCATGCGTGAAGGGGCGCACCCGGTCGACCGGGTGCGCCCCACCAGTTTTGCCGTGTGTCCCGGTCCCCGCGCCTACGAGGCCGGCCGGCGCCGCAGGTTCAGCTGGTGACCTTGAGCTTCGTCGGCCAGCCGTACTGCCCGGCCTTGGCGAAGAGGTTCTTGATGTGGGCCGGGCTCAGCTTGATGCAGCCCAGCGAGCGGTAGTCGTCGGAGCCCTCCCAGCGGTAGGGGCTGTCCTTGCCGGGCTGCGGGGCCGCCTGGCTGCCCTCGGGCCACATCTCGCTGTGCACGAACAGCTCGGCGCGGGTGGTCCGGCCGTTCTCGCACACCTTGTCCTGCACGTGTATCACGTGCCCGTTGATCCCCTGGTCCCCGCCGTTGTAGTGCTTGTCGTGGGCCAGTACCTGGTAGGAGCCGTTCGGCAGCCACCCCTGCGAGCTGGCGCACTCGTCCTTGCCGCGGGGCCCGCCGTCGCCGGAGCCCGCACGGTACTTGGCGAGCACCGTGTCACGGGCGTCGGGGACGCTCTTCATCAGGTAGAGCCGCGAGTTGCGCGGGTTGCTCTGGTTCTTGTCGAAGTAGAGGTAGGTACCGTCGGCCGCGGCCGTTCCGGTGGTCTGCCCGGACGCCGGCCGCGCGGCCAGCGCGGGCGCGGCCTCGGTGGCGACCAGGCCGCCGGCCAGAGCCAGCACGGCGGCCAGCGGTGCGATCCGATGGCGGATTCCCATAGGTGTATCTCCGTTGAGGTGGGGGGGCGTTGGCGGGGCCGGCCCGGCTGCGGCAGGTGCCCCGGCCCGGAAGACTACGACCCCCATGTAATGACCACGTGACAGCGACGCGCTCCGCCGGCCCGGACCGGGATCCGGGTGTCCGGGCAGGTCGGAGGGGGTACCGGGCGGGTCGGGGCAGGCGACGGTGAGCCCCTCCGCGAGAGGGGGAGGGGCTACGGAGAGGGTGTGATGGCCGTGCTGTCGGGCTGTCCTGTCGTCAGGTGACGCAGTGGCCCGTGAGGTGTGCGCAGTTGACCGGTTTCAGGCCGTCCCCCGTCCCCCGTCCCGCGGCCCCCTGTCCCCCCGTCCCGACGGGCCGGTGGTCCCGCCGTGACCCGGCCCGCCCGCTGGCCCCGCCGCAACTAGGCCGATCCGGTGGCCCGTTCAGTCCCCGGCCGCCTCCGCCGTGCCGTCGCTCCGCGGTGGCAGCGCGGGCCGCCGCCGGTCCGGTGCGTCCGAAAGGTCCGGAGGCGTCGCCGCCGGATGCCGCTCCAGCAGCTCCAGCACCGTCCGTACCGCGACGCCCAGTTGGGGGTGCCGGCCCTCGGCCCAGTGCAGCGGGGAGCGCAGGGCCTCGATGTCGACCTCGACGCCGTGGTTCTCCACGCCCCAGCCGTAGAGCCGGAACCATGCGGCGTTCATCGGGACGGTGATCGCGGTGCCGTCGGCGAGCCGGTGCCGGCCCGTCATCCCGACCACCCCGCCCCAGGTGCGCATGCCGACCACCGGCCCCAGGCCCAGCAGTTTGAAGGCCGCAGTGATCATGTCGCCGTCGGACGAGGTCATCTCGTCGGCGACCGCCACGACCGGGCCGCGCGGCGCATTGCTGGTGTACGAGACGGGCTCGGCATCGCGGGTCAGGTCCCAGCCCATGATGGTGCGGGTCAGCTTCTCGATCACCAGCTCGGAGATGTTGCCGCCCGCGTTGCCCCGTACGTCCACGATCAGCGCGGGCCGGGAGACCTCCATCCGCAGATCGCGGTTGAACTGCGCCCAGCCGGAGCCGCCCATGTCGGGGATGTGCAGATAGCCGCACCGGCCGTCGCTCAACTTCCGGACCACCGCCCGCCGTTTGGCCACCCAGTCCTGGTAGCGCAGCGGCCGCTCGTCGACCAGCGGGACCACCGCGACCCGGCGGGGCGGGCCGTCGCCCTCCGGCGGGGAGAAGGTGAGCTCCACGGTCGTGCCGCCGGCCGCGGCGAGCAGCGGATACGGGCCGGTCACCGGGTCCACCCGGCGGCCGTCGACATGGGTGAGCGCCGCCCCCTCGCGGATGCCCGTACCGGCCAGCGGGGAGCGGGCCTTGGAGTCCGAGGACTCGCCGGGCAGGATCCGGGTGACAGCCCACCGGCCGTCCCGGCAGACGAGGTTGGCGCCGAGCAGTCCCATGGCGCGCTGGTAGTGCGGCGGACCCTCGTTGCGCCGGGCGCCGACGACATAGGCGTGCGAGGTCCCCAGTTCGCCCATCACCTCGCGCAGCAGATCGGCGAACTCGTCGGGGGAGGCGACCCGGTCCAGCAGCGGCCGGTACTGCGCCAGTACCGCGTCCCAGTCGATGCCGCACATCTGCGGCTCCCAGAAGTACGCCCGGGTGATCCGGCCCGCCTCCTCGAACGCCTGGTGCCACTCCGCCACCGGATCGACATCGTGCAGGATGCGCCGCAGGTCCAGGAAGACCGTGGAGTCGCTGTCCGGCTGTTCGGTCGCCGGTACCGCGCGCAGCTCGCCCTCGTCGTTGACGACCAGCCGGGAGCCGTCGCCGCTGAGCGCGAACCCGTCCAGGGAGCTGGTGAGTTCGGTGCGCCGCGCCTTGGTCAGATCGAAGTGTTCGAGGGTGGGCCGGCCCGAGGTGTCGGCCGGGTTGGCGAAGGTCTCGCCCAGCGCACCGGAGATCGGCCAGCGCAGCCAGACCAGCCCGCCGCCGCTGACCGGCTCCAGGGAGGAGTACTTGGACGCCGCCACCGGGAACGGGGTGACGCGGTTCTCCAGCCCCTCCACCTCCACCAGTACGGGCCCCTCGCCCGACGGCGGCGGAATCTCGTCCGGGTCCAGACCGCCCGCCGCGGGCCGTCCCTCCGGGGACAGCGCGAAGGGGGAGGGGGTCGCCGACGACAGCGGTACGAGATAGGGGCGGCAGCCCAGCGGGAACGACAGATCGCCGGTGTGCACGTCGTAGACCGGGTCGAAGCCGCGCCAGGACAGGAACGCCAGATAGCGGCCGTCGCGGGTGAAGACCGGCTGCTCGTCCTCGAAGCGGCCGTTGGTGACATCCAGGATGTGCCGGTCGGCCAGCCGGGCCATCTTGATCTGCCGCAGCGTCCGGCCGATGCCGGGGTGCGACCAGGTCAGCCAGCGGGAGTCGGGGGAGAACGCCAGGTCGCGGACCGGTCCGTTGGCGGAGCGGACCAGCTCGGTCACATCGCCGGCACCCGCGGCCTCCTCCCCGGATTCCCCGGACTCCCCGGACTCCTCGGACCGGTCCTCCTCGACCGCCCCCTCCTCCGGCCGGGCCACGTCCACCAGCAGCAGCCGGCCGTCGTTCGAGGCCACCGCCAGCCGTTCGCCGTCCGGTGCGGAGGTCATCTCGTGGACCCGGCCCAGCTCACCGGCGGCCAGCCGGAGCGGTTCCCCCGGCGCGCTCGCCCGCGGCAGGTGGGTGATCTCGATGGCGTCCTCGCCCTCGGCATCCGTGACGTAGGCGATCCGGCCGGTGGAGCCGAGCATCTCGGGGAGCCGGACGCGGACGCCCGGGGTGTCGTGGATCGTGCGGGCGGGGCCGTCGCGGTGGGTGAGCCAGTACAGGCTGCCGCGTACGCCGACCGCGCTGGCCCGACCGGTGGTGTCCACCGCGAGCGAGGTGACATGCGAGGCCGCCGGGACCTGGTAGGTCCGCCGGCCGGCCCGCGGACCGCCCAGCCGCACGGTCAGCTTGCGCGGTACGGCGTCCGGGCTCAGATCGTCGATCAGCCAGAGCTCGCCGGCGCACTGGTAGACGATGCGCGAGCCGTCGCTGGAGGCGTGCCGGGCGTAGAAGTCGGCGTGGTCGGTGTGCCGGCGCAGATCGGTGCTGTCGGGCAGACAGGAGTAGACGTTGCCGATGCCCTCGTGGTCGGAGAGGAAGGCGACCCGGCCGCCGACGAACATCACCGAGTCGAGGTGCCCGCGCAGATCCGGCAGCAGCCGGGTGCCGTGCAGCCACATCCGGCCCATCGCGCCGCCCCGGTAGCGCTTCCAGGAGGCGGGCTCGTGCGGCGGTTTCCCGCTCAGCAGCAGGGTGCGGCGCTCCCCTTCGAAGTCCGCGACCTCGATGTCGGAGACCGGCCCCCAGGGCAGTTGGCCGCCGGGGCTGCCGTCGGTGGGCACGCTGTAGGCCCACGAGTAGTACGAGAACGGCTGGCCGTGCGAGGAGACCGCGAGGATATGGGCCTGGCCCTCGTGGTCGGGGGGCGACCACCCGCAGACCCGGGCATCGGTGCTGCCCCAGTAGGTCAGCCTGCGGGCCGGGCCGCCGTCGACCGCCGTGAGGTGGACCTCCGGGTCGAGGCTGCGCCAGGTGGTGAAGGCGATGTGCGTTCCGTCGGGGGAGAAGCGCGGGTGGCCGACGCGGGTGCGGTCCACGGTCAGCCGCCAGGCACGCCCCGGGTGCTCGCCCTCCGGGGCGATCGGGGCGATCCACAGGTCGTCCTCGGCGGCGAAGCAGAGCAGCTCGCCGTGCAGATGCGGATAGCGCAGATACGCGCCGTCGGAGGGCCCCGGCGCCCCAGGCGTGGCCGCCATCCGGCGCAGCCGCCCGCGAGGCTTGGCGGGGTTCGGCTCCGGGCGCGGCCCGACGGCCTCGGGTGCATCGCTCACCCACCCATCGTTTCGGGACGGGGGTGCGGCGGCAACTCGGTCGGGTGACGCAGGCCACCATCGAAACGCTTCCGTTTCGCTCGATCTGCCCTTACCTTCGAGGTGTACGAAACCGTTTCGTTCGCGGTCGCCGGTAGGGTGGCTGCGTCCGTACGGTCCGACCAGGAGGTGCGTGTCATGGGACGCAGCCGGCTGACTCCCGAGCGGGAGGCCGAGCTCTTCGATGCCGTGCTCGATCTGCTGCGCGAGGTCGGCTACGACGCGTTGACCATGGACGCCGTCGCCGCCCGTACCCGCTCCAGCAAGGCCACCCTCTACCGCCAGTGGCAGGGCAAGCCGGAGCTGGTGGCCAGCGCGCTGCGGCACTGCAAGCCGGTCAGTACCGCGGACATCGACACCGGCAGCCTGCGCGGCGACTTCGCCGAGCTGGTGCGCCGGGCCGACGACGAGGGACAGGTGGAGAAGGACGCGGCCCTGATGCGGGGCCTGGGGATGGCCATCCACGGCAACCCCGATCTCCACCAGGCCCTCCGTGATGTCCTCCTCGACCCCGAGGTGACCGGACTGAACGCGATGCTGCGGCGCGGCATCGACCGTGGCGAGATCGCGGCCGACTGTCCCGCGCTCCAGTTCGTCCCGCACATGCTCGTCGGCGCGTTCGTCGCCCAGCAGCTCATCGAGGGCCGCTGCGCCGATGCCGCGTTCCTCTCCTCCTATCTCGACGCCGTGGTCCTCCCCGCCCTCGGCGTCTGACCCCACCCGCCCGACTCCCCTTCATCCCGGCCCTCGTACCCGGCACGCCGCTCTCGTCGCCGGGGCGATGGCGCACGCCTCTGTACGCCCATGCACGCCCTTCATTCGACGGGAGCACCCGGTCTCGTGGCCACTTTCCTCTATAAACTCGGACGTTTCGCCTTTCGGCGGCGTCGCTTCGTCGCCCTCATATGGGTGGCCCTGCTGGCCGTTGCCGGCGTGGGGGCCGCCACCGCCGCCTCGCCCGCCGCCGACTCCTTCTCGATCCCCGGCACGGAGGCCCAGCGCGCCTTCGACCTTCTCGACCAGCGGTTCCCCGGCACGAACGCCGATGGCGCCACGGCCCGGGTGGTCTTCCGGGCCCCCGCGGGCGAGTCGATGAAGGACCCGGCGAACAAGGCGGCCGTCGAACGGACCGTCCACGCCCTCCAGTCGGGCTCCTCGCAGGTCGACCGGGTCGCCGATCCGTACACCGCGAAGGCCCTCAGCAAGGACGGCCGCACCGCCTACGCCCAGGTCTCCTACAAGGTCACCGGCTTCGAGCTGAGCGACGCTTCGAAGGACGCCCTTGAGGACGCGGCCGAGGACGGCCGGGACGCCGGGCTGAAGGTCGAGACCGGCGGCAACGCACTCCAGGCCATCCCCGAGACCGGCGCGACCGAGGTCATCGGTATCGCGATCTCCGCGGTGGTCCTCGTCATCACCTTCGGCGCGCTGATCGCGGCCGGACTGCCGCTGCTGACCGCGCTGATCGGCGTCGGCATCGGCGTCTCCACCATCACCGCGCTGAGCAGCACGCTCGATCTCTCCAGCACCACCTCGACGCTGGCCACGATGATCGGCCTCGCCGTCGGCATCGACTACGCCCTGTTCATCGTCTCCCGCTACCGCGCCGAGATCACCGAGGGCCGCGAGCGCGAGGAGGCCGCCGGACGCGCGGTGGGCACCGCGGGGTCCGCGGTCGTCTTCGCGGGGCTGACGGTGGTGATCGCCCTGGTCGGCCTCACCGTCGTCAACATCCCGATGCTGACGAAGATGGGCCTGGCCGCGGCCGGCACCGTCGTCATCGCCGTACTGATCGCGCTCACCCTCATCCCGGCGCTGCTGGGGTTCGCGGGGGCGCGGGCGCTGCCCCGTAAGGCCCGTAAGGCGGGCAAGGCGGGCAAGGAGGACGTGGCCGTTGCGGCAGGTGAGGCGCATGGCCGGGACGCCGCCGCCGGGGAGCGGCCCAACATGGGCACCCGCTGGGCGCGCTTCGTGCTGCGCCGTCCGGTCGCCGTGCTCCTCACGGCCGTGATCGGCCTCGGCATCGTCGCGATCCCCGCCACCTCACTGGAACTGGGCCTGCCGGACGACGGCTCCCAGCCCACCGACACCACCCAGCGCAAGGCCTACGACCTGCTGTCGGACGGCTTCGGCCCCGGCTTCAACGGCCCGCTGATGCTGGTCGTCGACGGCCGGGACGCGCACGACGGACAGAGCGCCAAGTCCGCCGCGGCGCGGGTCGCCAAGGAGGTCCGCGGGCTGGACGATGTCGCCGTCGTCACCCCGCCCACCTTCAACAAGGCCGGCGACACCGCGATGCTGAACGTCGTCCCGAAGTCGAAGCCCAGCAGCGTCGAGACCGAGGACCTGGTGCACGACATCCGGTCCACGACGCACGGCATCGCCCAGGACACCGGGGCGAACACCCTGGTCACCGGCACCACCGCGATGAACGTCGATGTCTCGCAGAAGCTGAACGACGCGCTGGTGCCCTACCTGGCGCTGGTCGTCGGCCTGGCCTTCCTCCTGCTGATGGTCGTCTTCCGCTCGGTGCTCGTCCCGCTCAAGGCGGCGCTCGGCTTCCTGCTGTCGGTGGTGGCGGCGCTCGGCGCGGTCGTCGCGGTCTTCCAATGGGGCTGGCTGAGCAGCGTGTTCGGCGTCGAGCAGACCGGCCCGATCATGAGCATGATGCCGATCTTCATGGTGGGCGTGGTCTTCGGGCTGGCGATGGACTACGAGGTCTTCCTCGTCACGCGGATGCGCGAGGCCTTCGTCCACGGGGAGCGCCCGGGCGAGGCCGTCGTCACCGGCTTCCGGCACGGTGCGCGGGTGGTCACCGCCGCCGCGGTCATCATGATCAGCGTCTTCGCCGGCTTCATCGGCTCCTCGGACTCGATGATCAAGATGATCGGCTTCGGCCTGGCCATCGCTGTCTTCTTCGACGCCTTCCTCGTCCGCATGGCCGTCGTCCCCGCGGTCCTGGCACTGCTGGGCCGCTCCGCCTGGTGGCTCCCGCGGTGGCTCCAGAAGCTGCTGCCGAACGTGGATGTCGAGGGCGAGGGCCTGCGTACGCAGCTCACCGGGGCCGGCGCTGGCACCGGTACCGCTGAGGGACCGGACGCGAGCGCCGAGCGCGAAGCGGCGCGCGTTTGACGGGTCGCCACCATGCGTGCAGTGACGCAGAGGTGACAGGACGTCAGAGAGCCCGGCGACGGCCTCCCGTAGGGACGGGGCCGTCGCCGGGCCGGGTGTGGGGGGCGGCGCCGGACCCCGGGCGCACCGCGCGGCCGGGTGCGCCCCGCTCCACCCATTCGTACCTGTGTTCCCCTGGGTAAAGGTGTGCAGGTGGGACCCGCCTTTGCGGTCGACGTATCCGTTTCGCATCATGGGCGCTCTTGCAACTTGTTTGCAGGAGACACCACCATTGGTGGGTTGCAGAGCCTGAAGCGGAGAAGCCTGAGATGCACGTACCCGATGGATTCATCAATGCGCCGGTGTCGGTCGCGACCGGTGCGGTCGCCGCCGCCGCGGTGGCGGTCAGCCTGCGCGGCGCCCGGCGCGAGCTGGCGGGTGCGGGAGCGGGCAGTGTCGCGGGGGCGGAGCGCACCGCGCCGCTCGCCGGACTGGTCGCCGCCTTCATCTTCGCCGTGCAGATGCTGAACTTCCCGGTCGCGGCGGGCACCAGCGGGCATCTGCTGGGCGGTGCGCTGGCGGCGATACTCGTCGGCCCGTACACCGGTGTGCTGTGCGTCTCCGTCGTGCTGCTCATGCAGGGCGTGCTGTTCGCGGACGGCGGGCTGACCGCGCTGGGCGTGAACATCACCGATATGGCGATCGTGACGACCGTCGTCGCCTATGGCCTGTTCCGGGGCCTGGTGAAGGTGCTGCCGCGGCGGCGCCGCTCGATCACCGTGGCCTCGTTCGTCGCCGCGCTGATCTCGGTGCCGGCGGCCGCGGTGGCCTTCACCGGCCTCTATGCGCTCGGCGGGACCGCGGACGTGCCGATCGGCAAGGTCTTCACCGCCATGGTGGGCGTGCATGTGCTGATCGGGATCGGCGAGGCGACGATCACCGCGCTGACGGTCGGCGCCGTGATCGCCGTACGCCCCGACCTGGTCTACGGCGCACGCGGCCTGACCAAGCCGCTGGAGCTGCGCACCTCGCCGCTCGCCACCCCGGCCGACGAGCCCGCGCCGGCCGCCGCTCCCGCTCCCGCCTCCGCCGCCCCGGCCCCCGTCGCCCCGCGCCGTTCCGTCCGTCGCGTCTGGCTGGCCGGGGTCGCCGCCGCCCTGGTGTGTGCGGGCGGCATCAGCTACTACGCCTCCGCCAGCCCCGACGGCCTGGAGAAGGTCGCCCACGATCAGGGCATCGACGCGAAGGCCGAGGACCACGCCGCCAAGGACTCCCCGCTCGCCGACTACAGCGTCAAGGACATCACCGACCCGCGGCTGGCCGGCGGCCTCGCCGGGGTCATCGGGGTCGGCGCGACGCTGGCCGTCGGAACGGGCGTGTTCGTCGTCCTGCGCCGCCGCAGGAACACCGGCGCCGACGAGCAGCCGGCCACGGGAGCCGAGCGTCCCTCGGAGAACGTCTGAGATGGGTGCAGGCCATGCGCACAAGCTCTACCGGCACGGGCATTCGCCGGTCCACGCCCTGCCGGCGCACTGCAAGATCGCCGCGGTCTTCTGCTTCGTCCTGATCGTCGTCTCCACCCCGCGCGAGGCGCTCTGGGCGTTCGGGCTCTATGCGCTGCTGATCGCGGCCGCCGCCGGGGCCGCCCGGATCCCGGCCGGATTCCTGCTCAAGCGGCTGCTGATCGAGGTGCCCTTCGTCGCCTTCGCGCTGCTCATGCCGTTCGTCGCCGAGGGGCCGCGGGTCGCGGTCCTCGGGATGAGCCTGAGCCAGTCCGGGCTGTGGGGCGCCTGGAACATCCTGGCCAAGGGGACGCTGGGCGTCGCCGCTTCCGTGCTGCTCGCCTCCACCACCGAACTGCGCGAACTCCTGCTGGGCCTCCAGCGGCTGAGGATGCCGCCGCTGCTCGTCCAGATCGCGTCCTTCATGATCCGCTACGGCGATGTGATCACCGACGAGATGCGGCGGATGCGGATCGCCCGGCTCTCCCGCGGCTTCGAAGCACGCGGCATGCGTCACTGGGGTGTGCTCGCCAAGTCCGCCGGCGCCCTGTTCATCCGCTCCTACGAGCGCGGTGAGCGCGTCCACCTGGCCATGGTCAGCCGCGGCTACACCGGCACCATGCCCCAGATGACCGAGACCACCGCCACCCGCACACAATGGACCCGCGCGGCCGCCCTCCCCCTCGCCGCGCTCGCCGTCTGCCTCCTGGGATGGACCCTTTGAGCACCACCGCACCCGCCCCCTCCCTCGCCGTCTCCCGGCTCGCCTACGCCTACCCGGACGGCCACCAGGCGCTCTTCGGCGTCGACCTCACCGTCGGCCGCGGGGAGCGGGTCGCCCTGCTCGGGCCCAACGGGGCCGGCAAGACCACCCTCGTGCTGCACCTCAACGGCATCCTCGAAGCGGGCGCGGGACGCGTCGAGGTCGCCGGGCTCCCGGTCGCCAAGGAGAACCTCGCGGAGATCCGCCGCCGCGTCGGCATCGTCTTCCAGGACCCCGACGACCAGCTGTTCATGCCCACCGTCCGTGAGGACGTCGCCTTCGGCCCGGCCTCCTCGGGGCTGCGCGGCGCCGCACTGGAGGAGCGGGTCACCGAGGCGCTCACCCAGGTCGGCATGGCGGATTTCGCCGACCGGCCGCCGCACCATCTCTCCTTCGGCCAGCGCCGCCGGGTCGCCGTCGCGACCGTGCTGGCGATGCGGCCGGAGATCCTGGTCCTCGACGAGCCGTCCTCCAATCTCGACCCGGCCTCCCGCCGTGAACTCGCCGACATCCTCCGGTCGTTGGACGTCACCGTCCTGATGGTCACGCACGATCTGCCGTACGCGCTGGAGCTGTGCCCGCGCTCCGTCGTGCTCTCCGGCGGCGTGATCGTGGCCGACGGGACCACCCAGGAGTTGCTGTGCGACGAGGAACTGATGCGCACCCACCGGCTGGAGCTGCCCTTCGGATTCGATCCGCGGTCGGTCGACGTTCCGCGCTGACCCGCCGCTGACCCGCTCGCGCTGACCTGCCGCCCCTTCGTTCCCGTGTGACGAACGCCACGGGCCGCGGTCCTGGTCATCAGCACTGATCCGCGCGTTGCACCATGGATGGGTCACGCATGCGACGGATGAGTGGGAAGCAGGAATCAGTGGTGGACGTCCAGGGCACGGTCGAGGACGGCTTCGAGCCGGTCCGGGACGCCTTCATGGCCAACTTCGCGCGGCGCGGTGAGCGCGGCGCGGCGGTTGCCGTCTACCGGCACGGACACAAGGTCGTGGACCTGTGGGGCGGCACGAAGGACGGTGACACGGACCCGGACGCGGCGGACACCGCGCCCTGGGAGGCCGGTACGGCCCAGGTGATCCGGTCCGCGACCAAGGGCATCGCCGCCCTCGTCCCGCTGCTGCTGCACCAGCGCGGACAGCTCGACCTCGATGCGCCGGTCGGCACGTACTGGCCCGAGTTCAAGGCCGCCGGCAAGGAACGCGTACTCGTCCGCCATCTGCTCTCGCACCGCGCCGGACTGCCCGTCCTGGACACCCCGCTCACCCCGGAACAGGCCATCGACGGCGTCAGCGGCCCCGCCGCCCTCGCCGCCCAGGCACCCGCCTGGGAACCCGGCACCGAACACGGCTACCACGCGCAGACCTACAGCTGGCTGATCGGCGAGCTGGTGCTGCGGGTCACCGGCCGCACCGTCGGCAGCTGGATCGCCGAGGAGATATCCGGGCCGCTCGGCCTCGATCTGTGGATCGGCCTGCCCGAGGCGGAGCAGTCCCGCGTCGGACGGCTGGCTTCCGTCGGCACCCCGGCCCCGCCCGCCGCGACGGGGCTGCGCGTCCGCCCCAAGCAGACCGTCGCCGCCGCGTACGCCGACCCGGAGTCGCTCACCAGCCGTTCCTTCGCCGCGATCACTCCGGCGCCGGACGAGAACGCCCCGGCGTACCGGGCCGCCGAGCTGCCCGCCTCGGCCGGCATCGCCACCGCCCGCTCCCTGGCCCGCTGTTACGCCGCGCTCATCGGGTCCGTCGACGACCACCCGAGGCTCTTCGCGCCCGCGACCCTCACCCTCGCCCGGACCGAGGAGTCCGCGGGCCTCGACCGCACCCTCCTCGTCCACACCCGCTTCGGCCTGGGCTTCATGCTGCACGGACCGGCCTCGCCGCTGCTGGCGCCCGGTTCCTTCGGCCACCCCGGCCGCGGCGGCGCGCTGGCCTGCGCCGATCCGGAGACCGGGCTGGCGTTCGGCTATGTCACCAATGGGATGCAGCGGAATGTGACGGCGGATCCTCGGGCGCAGGCGCTGTTGCGGGCGGTTTCCCACGTTGCCGGGGGAGACATCCGTACCTCGTCCGTTGTTCTTGACCCGTGTTCTTGACCCGCCTTCGGCAGGAGCGGGGGATACGGCGGGGCGCGCCCACGAGCTGAGTGGCGGTGCCGGCTCCGGCGCCTCCTGTCATCGACTCGGGGGGCCACTGGCTCTACCGCAAGGGCCCGTCGGTGCGCCTCCCGGTACAGGCGATCGACACCTGTCTCCTTACGCTGAAGACCCCGCCTCCCGGCACGGTCTACCCCTCGAACTGAGGGGCCGACGGGCAGTATCCGCCGGCGGCCGGGGGTGATGTGCCCGCCCCCGGCCACCCGGGAAGCGGGACCAGGACTGTCCGTTGCGTGACGAGGGAGCCCGATGAAGATAGTGATACCCGGCGGAACCGGTCAGGTGGGCAACATCCTGAACCGTGCGCTGAGCGCCGCGGGCCACGAGGTCGTGGTACTGACCAGACGTCCGGTGCGGGAGGGGGAAGTGCACTGGGACGGTGCGACGCTCGGCCCCTGGGCGGCGGCGGTCGACGGCAGCGACGTCGTGATCAACCTGGCCGGACGCAGCGTCAGTTGCCGCTACACCCCGGCCAACCTCCAGGAGATGATGAGCTCGCGGGTGGACTCCGCCCGGGTCGTGGGCGAGGCGATCGCCGCGGCCGCCCGGCCGCCCCGCGTATGGCTTCAGATGAGCACCGCCACCCTCTACGCCCACCGCTTCGACGCCCCGCACGACGAGGCGACCGGTGTCGTCGGCGGCTCGGAGCCCGGTGTCCCGGACTACTGGGCGAACAGCGTCGAGATCGCCAAGGCCTGGGAGCGGGCACAGGAAGAGGCCAGGACACCGGACACCCGCAAGGTCGCCCTGCGCTCCTCCATGGTGATGAGCCCGGATCGCGGCGGGGTGTTCGATGTCCTGCTGCGGCTGGCGCGGCTGGGGCTCGGCGGCCCGGTGGCGGGCGGCGCACAGTATGTGTCCTGGATCCATGACCGCGACTTCGTCCGCGCGGTCGAGTTCCTGACCGACCGCGGCGACCTCACCGGGCCGGTGAACCTCACCGCCCCCGCTCCGCTGCCGCAGCGCGGGTTCATGCGTGCGCTGCGGGCCGCCTGGGGTGTCCCGGTGGGTCTGCCGGCCACCAAGTGGATGGCCAGGCTGGGCGCGTTCGCGCTGCGTACGGACACCGAACTCCTGCTCAAGAGCCGACGGGTGGTGCCCGGCCGGCTGCTCGAAGCGGGGTTCACCTTCGCCTACGACGCGTGGCCGGAGGCCGCGGACGACCTGGTACGGCGCGTCCGCGGCGCACGGGCCGCCGGCTGAGCCGTCCGCGCGGCGCCCTTCGCTCAACCGGTGTGCAGCATCAGGCCGATGCCCACGACCATCAGGCCCGCCGCGGCGATACGGGGGGCGCCGAAGCGTTCCTTGAAGAAGAGGGCGCCGATGGCCGCGCCGACGATGATCGACGACTCGCGCAGTGCGGCGATGGGGGCGAGCGGGGCACGGGTCTGGGCCCACAGGACCAGGCCGTAGGCGAAGACGGAGAGCACCCCGCCGGCCAGTCCGCGCAGCGCGAAGGGGCGGAGTTCGGTGAGCAGCCGGCGGCGGCGGACGGCGAGCGCGTAGGCGGGGATCACGATGCCTTCGAGGATCATCAGCCAGGCGATGTAGCCGAGGGAGCTGCCGGAGGCGCGTACGCCCAGACCGTCGACGGTCGTGTAGGAGGCGATGGCGAGGCCGGTGGCGAGGGCGGCGATGATGGCCGGCCAGTGCGGCCTGGTGCCGGAACCGCGGATGCCCCAGAGGGCGACGCCCACCAGCCCGGCGGAGGCCAGGGCGACACCGGCCAGGGCCCAGGCGTCGGGGATCTCGTGGACGAAGACGGCGGCCAGGACCGTCACGACCAGGGGCGCGGTGCCGCGGGCGATGGGGTACATCTGCCCGAAGTCGCCCAGGCGGAACGACTGCATCAGCAGGGCCTGGTAGACGATGTGCAGCACGGCGGAGGCCAGGAGGTAGGGCCAGGCGCCGGCGGCGGGCAGCGGGGTGAAGAAGGCCGCGACGAGGCCGCAGAGCGCACCGCCGCCGCCGACCAGGGTGAAGGCCAGGAGCTGGTCGCGGATGCCGTGGGCGATGGCGTTCCAGCTGGCGTGGGTGATGGCGGCTATCAGGACGGCCGCGACGACGAGCGGGGTCACGAGGTGCGCTCGCGCACGTCCACGATCCGGCCCTGGGCGTACTCGATCAGGGACGCGGGGTCGAGCGGGAAGACGGCGTGCGGGGTGCCGGCGGCGGCCCAGACCGTGTCGTGCGCGAGCAGTCCGCGGTCGGCCAGCACACGGGTGGGGGTGCGGTGGCCGAAGGGCGGTACGCCGCCGATGGCGTAGCCGGTGGTCTCGCGGACCAGGGCGGCGTCGGCGCGGCCGACCTCGGTGGCGCCGAGTTCCGTGCGTAGGCGTTCCACGTCGACGCGCGAGGCACCGTCCATGAGCACCAGCACCGGCTGCCCGTCCACCGCGAAGATCAGCGACTTGACGATCTGGGCGAGGCCGCAGCCGACGGCCGCGGCGGCCTCGGCGGCGGTGCGGGTGGCCTCGGGGAAACTGCGGACCTCGACGGTCAGGCCCAGTTCCGTGAGCGCTTCGGCGAAGCGGGGGTGAGCCGGGGAGGGGGTGGTTTCCTGGGCGGTGTCGGACCGGGAATCGCTCATGGCCCGCACGCTAGCGAAAGCTGTACGGGCCATGCGAACGGAATCCGGTCGATGAGACGAGAGGCACCCGAGAGGCACCTCCGACAGGCACCCCGGCGGGCGCCCCGCCTCGTCAGCCGGCGGTGAGGATGGCGCGGACCACCGGGCCTGCGTTGGAGCCGCCGTGGCCGCTCGCCGGGACGACGGCCGCCGCGGCGACATCGTCGCGGTAGGCGGAGAACCAGGCGTTGGGCTTCTTCTGGTTGTCGACCTCGGCGGAACCGGTCTTGGCGCCGACGTCACCGCTGACCCCGGCCATCGCCTCGGCGGCCGTACCGGAGGTCGCCGTCAGCTTCATCAGCGACTTCAGACCGCTGAGCGTGGACGGCTTCATCGTGCGGGCCGCCTTGGCGAGCGTCCGGTGGTCCAGCGACGGCGAGACGATGTACGGCTGGTGGAACGAGCCGGCGCGGACGGTCGCGGAGAGCGAGGCGACATTGAGGGGGTTCATCCGCACCCCGCCCTGGCCGATCAGCGAGGCCGCCATCTGGGCGTCGCTCTGCACCGGCACCGCGCCGTCGAAGGTGGGGATGCCGGTCTGCCAGTTCAGGCCGATGCCGAAGACGTCCCGGGCCTCCTTCGTCAGATCGTCGTCGCTGAGGTCCTTGGCCTGCGAGATGAAGGCGTTGTTGCAGGACGCCGCGAAGCTCTGCGCGAAGGTGCCGTTCTTGATCTCGGACTTGTCGAGGTTCTGGAACTTCCAGCCGCCGACCGTCACGTACTTGGGGCACGGGTGCGCCTTGCCCGGCGAGGTCATGCCCTTGTCCATCAGCATCGCCGCGGTCACGATCTTCATCGTCGAGCCGGGGGCGAGCGAGCCCTGCGTCGCCAGGTTGAAGCCCTTTTCCGGGGAGTTGGCGAGCGCCAGGATCTCACCGGTGCTGGGCTTGACCGCGGCCGCGGAGGCGGACTTCTTGCCCTTGACCGCGCGCTCGGCCGCCGCCTGGAGCTTGGCGTCCAGGGTGGTCTTGAGCGTGCCCGGCGTCCCCTTGGAGAGCACCTTCAGCGTCTTGTCGGGCAGCTGGTCGGCCGGCTTGGCGCTCTTGGCGCGGTGGATGAACAGCTCCACACCGGGCTTGCCGTCGGTCTTGTCGCCGTACTTGTCCCGCAGGCTGTCCAGCACCCCGGCCAGCGCCGGATGCGCCTCGGGCGTCAGCGCGGCGCCGTTGCGGTCCACGGCCTTGATCGGCGGCGCCTCGGCCTCGCCCGTATGCAGCTGGTCGCCCTTGGCCAGGCCCGGGTGCAGCATCGCCGGCTGCCAGGCGATCTGCGGCTTCCCGGTGGTCTTGTCGCGCTGCACGGTCGCGGAGGTGCGGTACGAGTAGGCCGCCTTGGTGCCCTTGTAGTCGATCTGCGCGGCGACGGTGTACGGCACCTTGCCGCCGGTCGGCGCGCCCGGCTTCAGCGCCACCTTCGAGAACCGTGCCTGCTTGCCGAGGGACTCCAGCGCGGCCTTGCACTTCTCCGGGTCGTCCGTGAGCCCGGCCGCCTTGGCCGTGTCGCCGGACTGCCAGGCGGTCAGGAACTCCTGTGACGTCGTCTGGACTTCCTTGGCCGACACCGGGCCGGTCGGCACCTTGGACGCGTCGCCGCCGCCCTTGCCGTCCGCCGACCTGACCTCCTGCGGCGAGTCGTCCGAGCCGCCGAACAGCGTGAAGCCGCCCACGACTCCCGCCACCAGGGCCACCGATCCGCCGATCAGCCCGTACTTCACCTCACGGCGCATGCCACCGATTCCCTCCCAGAGCCTCGTCCTTGAATACGCACACAAGAACGTGCCCCGCACTCTAAGGGACACGGGGAGGTGGTGAGTCTCGATCAGGGCACGGTCCGGTGACGCGCTGTTGTACAGCTGTTACAGACTTGTCGAACTGCCTCCGGACCGCCCCTGATCGCCGCACCGGGCCCCGTCGCTCACACCCAGGTGTCGAACCACATCCGGTTGTGCCAGGCCGACTTCGGAATCGGCATTCCCGTATAGAGCGGATGGAAGTAGATGAAATTCCACACGATCAGGAGCACCAGGACACCGGCCCCGACCGCACCGATCGTGCGGCGGCGCTCGGCCGAGCCCGGCGGGCCGATGATCGCGCCGATCATCATCGCCAGCGCCAGACACAGGAACGGGACGAACACCACCGCGTAGAAGAGGAAGATCGTCCGCTCCTGGTAGAGGAACCACGGCAGATAGCCCGCCGCGACCCCGCAGACGATCGCCCCGGCCCGCCAGTCCCGCTGGAACAGCCAGCGGTAGAGGACATAGAGGAGCGCGAAGCAGGCCGCCCACCACAGCAGCGGGGTGCCCAGCGCCAGCACCTCACGGGCGCAGCCCTCGGCCGCCGTGCAGCCGTCCTGGCCGGCCTTGGGGTCCTCGTAGAAGTACGAGACCGGGCGGCCCAGGACCAGCCAGCTCCAGGGGTTGGACTGATAGGCGTGCGGGGTGGTCAGTCCGGTGTGGAAGGAGTAGACCTCGGTCTGGTAGTGCCACAGGCTGCGCAGCCAGTCCGGCAGCCAGGTCCAGCCGCCCGTACGGCCGTCCGGCGTGGTCGCCCAGTCGCGGTAGTAGCCGCCCTTGGTGGCGATCCAGCCCGACCACGACGCGAGATAGGTGGCGAGGGCGACGACGACGGTGGCCCCGAAAGCGGGCAGGACATCGCGGCGCAGGGCCGAGCGGAACGGGCGCCGGGCGCCTGCCGTACGGCGTGCCGCGACATCCCACAGCACCGCCATCAGCGCGAACGCCGCGAGGTAGTACAGGCCGTTCCACTTCGTCGCGGCGGACAGGCCCAGGCAGAGCCCGGCCACGATCCGCCACGGCCGCCACCCCAGCCGCAGCCGGTCACCGACCTCTTCGTCCGGGCGGGCCACATTGTCCGGGCCGAGCGGCAGCGCCGCCGCCAGCCGGGCTCTGGTGCGGTCCCGGTCCACCAGCAGCGCACCGAAAGCGGCCACCACCCAGAACATGACGATCAGATCGAGCAGCGCGGTCCGGCTCATCACGAAGTGCAGACCGTCCACCGCCAGCAGGGTGCCCGCCAGGCAGCCCAGCGCCGTCGACCGCATCATCCGGCGGCCGATACGGCAGACCAGCAGCACCGAGAGGGTGCCGAGCAGCGCCACCATGAAACGCCAGCCGAAGGGGTTCATCCCGAACGCCCACTCGCCGAGCGCGATCAGCCACTTGCCCATCGGCGGGTGCACGACATACGAGTGCTCGGGCGAGAGCAGCAGCTGCGGCGGATGCCCGACCAGCGCGTCATTGGCGTTCTTGGCCCAGGTGCCCTCGTAGCCGTACTGGAGCAGCGACCAGGCGTCCTTGGGGTAGTACGTCTCGTCGAATATCACCTTCCGCGGGCTGCCCAGGTTCCAGAACCGCAGCACCCCCGCGAACAGCGTCACCAGCAGCGGACCGGCCCAGCCCGACCAGCGTGCCAGCCGGGCCGCGGCGTCCGGGCCCGCGCCGAACACCGCCCACAGGCGTCCGCCCGGCTCGGGGAAGGCGGGCACCAGCCGCGCGCGGACATCGCCCTGCGAGCGGACGGGATATCCGAAGCGGCGCAGTCGCCGCTGCCACACGGGGGGCCGGTCGGCCAGCTCCGGGGCAGGCTGCGCGGCGGCGTCGGTCGCGGTGGTGTCACTCGTCACCGGGCCATCGTAGGGAAGCCGCCTGTGGACCGGTGGGGAGCGCCACCAGGCGATACCGACGGATCGGCGCGCGGCGGCGTCCTGGGAGGATGGGGAGGTGACTGGATTGCTGGTACTTGCAGGGACGCCCATCGGCGAGATCGCGGACGCGCCGCCGCGCCTCGCCACCGAGCTGGCCGCCGCCGATGTGATCGCCGCCGAGGACACCCGGCGGCTGCGCCGGCTGACCCAGGCGCTGGAGGTGCAGCCGTCCGGCCGGGTCGTGTCGTACTTCGAGGGCAACGAGGCGGCCAGGACGCCCGAGCTGGCCGACGCGCTGGCCGGCGGGGCGCGGGTGCTGCTGGTCACGGACGCGGGGATGCCCTCCGTCTCCGACCCCGGCTACCGGCTGGTCGCCGCGGCGGTCGAACGCGGCATCAAGGTCACCGCCGTACCGGGCCCCAGCGCGGTGCTCACCGCGCTGGCCGTCTCCGGTCTGCCCGTGGACCGCTTCTGCTTCGAGGGGTTCCTGCCCCGCAAGGGCGGCGAGCGGCGCACCCGGCTGCGCGAGGTCGAAGGCGAGCGCCGCACCCTCGTCTACTTCGAGGCGCCGCACCGCCTGGACGACACCCTCGCCGCGATGGCCGAGATCTTCGGTGCCGACCGGCGCGCCGCGGTCTGCCGCGAGCTGACCAAGACGTACGAGGAGGTCAAGCGCGGGCCGCTGGGCGAACTCGTGCCCTGGGCGGCCGAGGGGGTGCGCGGCGAGATCACCATCGTGGTCGAGGGCGCCCCGGAGAGCGGGCCGCAGGATCTGGACGCCGACGAGCTGGTGCGCAGGGTGCAGGTCCGCGAGGAGGCCGGGGAGCGCCGCAAGGAAGCCATTGCCGCGGTCGCCGCGGACGCCGGACTGCCCAAGCGGGAGGTCTTCGACGCGGTGGTCGCGGCGAAGAACGCCGCCAAGGGCTCCGCGAAGGGCGCCCCGAAGGACCCGGCGCGGGATTGATGCGCCGCACCGGGCGAAAAGCGACTCATCAGAAGGTAAATGGCTGACCGGCAAGGTAAAGCGCAGGTCGTCGCATTGGGGTGATTTTCCTACCGCTGGCCAAATCTGCGCCAATACCCTCGCTGAACTGCTGCGTTGTCGCCGCTGAAGGCGTCCACTGGACGAGGGACGAACGGTTCCCGGAGACCTTGTCCAGCGGACAAGAGGAGCGCGCACATGAGCGAAATCGCCAAGACCACTGGAGCCACCACCAGCGGAGACCACCCCGTCCCCCGGCCCGACGCCGCCGCACACGAGGCCTACGCCTTCGCCTGCATGAGGTGCGGCCACGGCTGGGAGCAGGCGTACGAGATAGTCCACGAGGTCGACGGCAAGGGCCAGATGCATGTCGTCTACTACGCGGGCGCCGAGCGGGTCCCGTCTCCGCTGACCTGCCCCACCTGCCTGAACTGCGGCAGCAACGTCGTACGCATCATGCGCTCCGGCCAGGTCTCGATGGTCTCCGACGCGATCGCGAGCATGCATCAGCGCCGCCCCGGCAACGGGAAGAAGAGCGAACCGGCCCTCGGGGCGGACCGCGCGGGCAGTACCGCCGAGGAGGACCCCGGACGCCACCACTGGCACCTCTCCGACCTGCTGCACCCCTTCCAGCACCACCGCAAGTGAGGTCCGCGCCGGGTCCCTCGTAGGATCGCGGCCATGGCACCGCAGGACAAGAACACCCCGCCGCCGCTGCCCGAACCGCTTCGGGTGGCGGTCGCGGATTCACACACCCATCTGGACATGCAGGAGAGCACGGTCGAGGAGGCGCTCGCCAAGGCCGCCTCCGTCGGCGTGACCACCGTCGTCCAGGTGGGCTGCGACCTGGCCGGTTCGCGATGGGCCGCCGAGACCGCGGCCGCCCACGACAGCGTGCACGCCACGGTCGCGCTGCACCCCAACGAAGCGCCCCGGGTCGTACTCGGAGATCCGGACGGCTGGTCGCGGCAGGGGGCGCGGGAGCCCGGCGGTGACAGTGCCCTGGATGCCGCCCTCGCCGTGATCGACGAGCTGGCCGCGCTGCCGCAGGTCCGCGGCGTCGGCGAGACCGGCCTGGACTACTTCCGTACCGGGCCCGAGGGCATGGCCGCCCAGGAGCGCTCGTTCCGTGCGCATATCGAGATCGCCAAGCGGCACGGCAAGGCCCTGGTCATCCACGACCGCGAGGCGCACGACGATGTGCTGCGGATCCTGCGCGAGGAGGGCGCCCCCGAACGGGTCGTCTTCCACTGCTACTCCGGCGACGCCGCGATGGCCAAGATCTGTGCCGAGGCCGGCTACTTCATGTCCTTCGCCGGCAACGTCACCTTCAAGAACGCCCAGCCGCTGCGCGACGCCCTCGCCGTCGCCCCGCCCGAGCTGGTCCTCGTCGAGACCGACGCCCCTTTCCTGACCCCGGCCCCTTACCGCGGACGGGCCAACGCCCCGTACCTCATTCCGGTCACGCTGCGGGCGATGGCGGCGGTCAAGGCCGTGACCGAGGACGAACTGGCCACCGCCATCGCCGCGAACACGGCGCGGGCCTTCGGTTACTGAGCGCACCGAAGCCGCCCCGACCGGCCGCTGACGGGCCCCCGGCGCCGCCCGCAAAGCCCGTCAACATCCATGGCCCGACCACTGTCCGTAGCGAACCGACTTTGGAGAGTCACCCTCACTCCGCTACATTCCGGCCGTCAACCGCATCCCGTGGCATGTGGAGCGCGCCGTGAGTCATACGCAGAGCAGCCACCGCGCCGCGCGCGGCCGTCGTAGACGCCGCGCCGAACGGCCCGAAGCGCTGCGCCGGCTGCTGCCCCGGGCCATGGTCGTCGCCTTCCTCGCCGGCGGCACCACCGCCTTCATCGCGCACGACAAGGCGGTCCGGCTCACCGTCGACGGCACCCCGCGCACCCTGCACACCTTCGCCGCGGACGTCGACGACCTGCTGGCCGACGAGCATCTCGACATCGGCGCACACGACCTCGTCGCGCCCGCCCCCGGCACCGGACTGAACACCGGCGACGAGATCGTCGTCCGGCACGGCCGCCCGGTCGTGCTGACCATCGACGGACAGCGCCGCCAGGTGTGGACCACCGCGGACACCGTCGCCGGCGCGCTGCACCAGCTCGGCGTGCGCGCCGAGGGCGCCATCCTGTCGGCCTCCCGCTCCCGGCGGATCGAGCAGCACGGCATGGAACTGGCGGTACGCACCGAACGCTCGGTGGTCATCGTCGCCGACGGCCGCCGGCACCGGGTGCGCACCAACGCCGCCACCGTCCGCGAGGCGCTGGCCGAGACCGGCCTCACACTGCGTGACCAGGACACCACCTCGGTGCCGCCGGACAGCTTCCCGCGCGAGGGCCAGACCATCTCCGTGATGCGCATCACCGGCTCCAAGGAGGTCCGCGAGGAGTCCATCCCCTTCCGTACGGTCCGGCGGGCGGACGCCGGGCTGGCCCGCGGTACGGTGGCGGTCGTCCAGCAGGGCCGCCCCGGCGTGCGACGGATCACCTACCGGGTGCGCACCGTCAACGGCGTCCGGCAGAAGCCGAAGCGGCTGCACACCGAGGTCGTGCACGCCCCGCGCCCGCAGATCGTGCACCTCGGCACCAGGGAACTGCCCACCTCCGTGCGCGGCGCCGACCACCTCGCCTGGCATGCGCTGGCCCAGTGCGAGGCCCGCGGGCGGCCGAACGCCGTCGACGCGTCCGGCACCTACGGCGGGCTCTACCAGTTCGATGCGGCCACCTGGCGGTCCCTCGGCGGCAGGGGCCGGCCGCAGGACGCACCCGCCCGGGAACAGACGTACCGGGCCAAGAAGCTCTACATCAGCCGGGGGGCGAGCCCGTGGCCGGTCTGCGGCCGTAAGCTTCACGGGTGAACGAGCGCAGCGAGGCTTTGGCATGAGCAAGAGCACCACCGACGAATCCGGTCCCCTCCTGGGCGCCGCCGACATCCGCGAGCTGGCCGCCGCGCTGGGCGTCCGGCCCACCAAGCAGCGCGGCCAGAACTTCGTCATCGACGCGAACACCGTCCGCCGGATCGTGCGGACCGCCGAGGTACGGCCCGACGATGTCGTCGTCGAGATCGGCCCCGGCCTCGGCTCGCTGACCCTGGGGCTGCTGGAGGCCGCCGACCGGGTCACCGCCGTCGAGATCGACGAGGTGCTGGCGGCCGCGCTGCCGTCCACCGTCGCGGCCCGGATGCCCGACCGCGCCGACCGCTTCGCGCTGGTGCACAGGGACGCCATGCACGTCACCGAGCTGCCCGGCCCCGCGCCCACCGCGCTGGTCGCCAACCTCCCCTACAACGTCGCCGTGCCGGTACTGCTGCACATGCTCGCGACCTTCCCCACCATCGACCGCACCCTGGTCATGGTGCAGTCCGAGGTCGCCGACCGGCTGGCCGCCCGCCCCGGCAACAAGGTCTACGGCGTGCCGTCGGTGAAGGCCAACTGGTACGCGGAGGTCAAGCGGGCCGGCGCCATCGGCCGCAACGTCTTCTGGCCCGCGCCCAACGTCGACTCCGGCCTGGTCTCCCTCGTACGCCGCGACAAGCCGATCGAGACCTCGGCGAGCCGCGACGAGGTCTTCGCCGTCGTCGACGCGGCCTTCGCCCAGCGCCGCAAGACGCTGCGGGCCGCGCTGTCGGGCTGGGCCGGATCGGCCGCCGCCGCGGAGGCCGCGCTGGTCGCCGCGGGTGTCTCGCCGCAGGCCCGCGGCGAGGCGCTGACCGTCGAGGAGTTCGCGCGGATCGCCGAGCACAAGGGACCGGGCGGGGCGCCCGGCATCCGGCAGTCCCGGGGAGAGCGCGCCTCGGGGGGAGAGCAGACATCAGGGGGAGAGCAGGCATGACGACCACCACCTCGATCACCGTCCGGGTACCGGCCAAGGTCAACGTCCAGCTGGCCGTCGGCGCCGCCCGCCCGGACGGCTTCCACGACCTGGCGAACGTCTTCCTCGCCGTCGGCCTCTACGACGAGATCACCGCGACCCCCGCCGAGTCCCTGCGGATCACCGCCGAGGGCCACGACGTCGACCAGATCCCCCTGGACCGGACGAACCTGGCCGCCCGCGCCGCCGAACTCCTCGCCGCCCGCCACGACATCGAGCCGCACGTCCACCTCCACATCACCAAGGACATCCCCGTCGCGGGCGGCATGGCAGGCGGCAGCGCGGACGCCGCCGGCGCCCTGCTGGCCTGCGACGCCCTGTGGTCGACGGGTGCCTCGCGCGATGAACTCCTTTCCATCTGTGCCGAGTTGGGCAGCGATGTGCCGTTCAGCCTGGTCGGCGGGGCGGCGCTGGGCCGCGGCCGCGGCGAGCTGCTGACCCCGCTGGCTGTCGGCGGCACCTTCCACTGGGTCTTCGCGGTTGCCGACGGCGGCCTGTCCACCCCGGCCGTCTACGGGGAGTTCGACCGGCTGACGGCAGGGACGGACGTGCCGGAGCCGGAGGCGGCGCCTGAGCTGCTGGCGGCGCTGGAGTCCGGCGACGCCACGGCGCTGGCCGCGTCCCTGACAAACGATCTCCAGCCCGCCGCCCTCTCCCTGCGGCCGTCGCTGACCGCGACGCTGGAGGCGGGCACCGCCGCCGGGGCGCTGGCTGCGCTCGTCTCCGGTTCCGGGCCGACCACCGCATTCCTGACCAAGGACGCGGAGGCGGCAAAGGAAGTGGCCTCGGCGCTCATGGCGTCGGGGACCTGCCGTCAGGTGCGGGTGGCGGATTCTCCGGCGGTGGGCGCGAGGGTTCTGTAGGGCCGGGAGGGGTTCTCGGAACCGTCGTGGCAGCGATGTCACCGGCGGTCCACCTCCCGTACCCGCCACATCAGTTCAGCGAACAGGCTGGTCAGAAGGGGTGCCTCTCGGTGAGAGGCACCCCTTCTGCGGCTAGGTGCGTTCAGGCCCTCACGTGATCGAAAAGCCCCGGACCGCATGCAGTCCGGGGCAGGCTGGGGCCGGCAGCCTGTGCGCAGGCTGGGGCCCCTGCCGTCTTCGCTACGGCGGCGCGCTATTGACCTGCTGGCGGGGTGGGCGGTGCCGGCGGGAACGAAGCGGGCGCCCCCGGCTGCTGCGGGTAGGGGCCGGGCGGGTAGGCGCCCGGAGCCCCGGGCTGTTGCTGGTAGGGACCGGGCGGGTAGGTGCCCGGTGCGCCGGGCTGCGGCTGGTAAGGGCCGGGAGGCTGCGGCACGAAACCGCCGGGAGGCTGCGGCGCAAAACCGCCGGGGAAGCCCGGCCCGCCGGGACCGCCATAACCGCCAATGCCACCCGGAGGCGGTCCATTACGGCGCTTCTTCTTCACGGTCACCGTGACAACAACCACGATGACGACGAGGAGGACGACCACACCGCCGATGGTGCTGATGATGGCGACCTTGTTGCCCTTGGGCTCGTAATGACCGCCACTGCTCTTGCTCTTGGCCGGCGCCTCGGGCGCGCTCTCGCTGAGAGCAGGCAGTGGCCCGTTCTCCGGGCCTGCGGGAACGTCTGCGGTCAGTGCCTTGTACGGCTTGATGAAGCCGTAGCCGTACCGGCGATCGGGAAGCTTCTTGCCCTTCATGGCATCCGGCAGACCGGCGGTCTTCACCAGGCGGTTGGCGATCTGGCCGGCGGTCAGGTCAGGGAACTTCGAGCGGAGGAGAGCCGCGGCGGCGGACACGTACGCTGCGGAGTCCGACGTGCCGTTGGCCAGCCTGTACGGGTCCTCGACGCCCGCGGAGCGCACATGAACCCCTGGGGCCAGCAGCTTGATATGCGACCCGTGGTTGGAGTACTTCCAGACCGTCAGGTCGATGTCCACTGCGCCCACGGCCAGGATTCCGGGCACGGCAGCAGGAACGCGAGGAATGTCGGAGTGAGAATTTCCTGACGCCGCGACGACCAGCACATCGCGCTTCCGGGCGTAGGCGACAGCTGCCTTTTCAGCAGGTGATGTCTCCGAGTAGGACTCGAAAGACATGTTGACGACCTTCGCGCCGTGGTCCACGGCATACCTCAAGGCCCCAGCGTATGACACTTCGTCACTTCCGGGGGACTCACCATCTCCGAGGTCAATCCCCACAGGGAGGATCTTGGCGTCAGGAGCCAGTCCCTTTACGCCTGCCGACCTTCCGGGCCCGTGTCCATGGCCGGCGATGAGCGAAGCCATGGCGGTGCCGTGCTCCCGCTCGTCATACGGAGAATCCGCCGTCCCTGCTCCCCTCTCGCTGAAGAGGAAGCTTCTTCCGGGAAGCACGTTTCCCTTGAGGTCAGGGTGGCTGCCATCTACCGGGTCGTCGAGGACGGCCACCGTGACGCCCTTGCCTGTCGACACCTTCCACACGTCGTCCGCCCCGAAGGACCTCAACGGCCACTGGTCATGCCTGATCTGGTCTGCCGAAGCAACCGGCGCGGTGCCGAAGAGCAGTGCCCCCACCACCATCGCGCCGCCCACCGCACGCAGCGTGCGCGTGAAGTTCATCCCCCTCATACCTTCCTTGCGCCGGTGAGGCCCAGGCGTCTCCGCTGGGCCCTGTTGATGCGGCTGTGTTCAGCAGCCGCCTGACCCTGCGTCATGTTGTCCGGCGCACGTCATGAGCGTCACATCATGTCAGCAGGCTGACACGGCAGAACCATGGCGTACGGAGGGGGCTGCTGCGTGGCCATATGGAGGGTCATGCCTGTGATGAACCCGAGAAGTGACAGAGGCACCAGGCGAACTCAGACGCCCGGGAGGTCGGTGTCCTTGACGGCGGTGACGAAGGTCGACCAGGCGGCGGTCGGGAAGGCGATGGCCGGGCCGTGCGGGTCCTTGGAGTCGCGGACGGGGACGATGCCGGGGAGGTCGTCGACCACCTCGACGCAGTCCCCGCCGTCGCCGTTGCTGTAGCTGCTCTTGCGCCAAGATGCCGTGCTCAAGTCAACGTGGCTGTTTGCCATTGCGGCCATCTCCTGCCTCTGCCTCGACCCCCGTAAGGGAAGCCTGCCCGCCCCGCGGGGCCACAACGCGGGCCGGGCCGGGCCGGGCGGCATTGTCGTGGTTGCCCTGTGCCACGGAGCATTCGGGCGCCCGGCAGAACTCAGATGCCTGGCAGGCCGGTGTTCTTGACGGCGGTGACGAAGGTCGACCAGGCGGTGGTCGGGAAGACGATGGCCGGTCCGTGCGGGTCCTTGGAGTCGCGGACGGGGACGATGCCGGGGAGGTCGTCGATGACCTCGACGCAGTTGCCGCCCTCACCGCTGGTGTAGCTGCTCTTGCGCCAGACCGCGGCGCTCAAGTCAATCCGGCTGCTTGCCATTTCGGTAGTCCTCTGCGGCCGCCTCGATCATGGTGAGGGACGCCTCCGGCGGTAGTGCGGCGGCCCTGAGCCGATCGTATGCCTTGCGGTACTTCTTCACGAGGGCCGGATCGTCGATGGTGTGACCGCTGTACTCCGATTCCAGATAGGCCAGCGGCGGGGCGTCCGGGAAGGTCATGAGCTGCAACAAGCCCATCAGCATGAGGGGGTGCGGGCCACAGTTCCACGGCTGGATCTGTGGAATGACCCGGTGGCGCCTCGCCAGTGCCGCGATGTGGTCGAGCTGATCGGCCATCTCCTTCGGAGGGAGGATCGGGCAGCGCACCACGAACTCGGACAGGATCACCCAGTATTCAGGGGTCTTGTGGTCGTCCTGGAACAGGTGGGCCCGCGTCATGCGGGCGCTGACCTTCTCCTCCACCTCCTCGTCAGTCGCCAGTGGAAGTGTCGCCCGCACCACTGCCCGCGTGTACACCGCGGTCTCCAACAGGCCGGGGATCAGGGTCGGGCACCACTCCTCGATAGTCTCCGCGCGCTTCTCCGCTTCCAGGATGTGCTCGTAGTGGGCGGGATGGCCCGTTCGCCGCGCCTTCCGTACGTCCTCGCAGCGCCGCTGGAAGAAGCCATCCGTCTTGAGCACCTTGTCCACGTGCTCCGCCAGCTCCGCCGGCATCCGACGTTCGCCGCGTTCGATCTCGCTGAGATGGCTGGGGCCGTAGAAGCTGCCCTCGACCAGTTGCGAGAGCGTGAGCCCGGCCAGCTCCCGCTGGTAGCGCAGCTCCTTGCCGTAAAAGGTGGGGACTCCCGCCGAGCCGTCAATGTCCTTGCGTCGTGCCACGGTTCACCGCCGTACATGTCGCTGATTCACAGTGGTTGCGGACGGACTCCGGTGGTTCCCCGTATTTCCACCACTTCGCTCCACGCAATCCCCAGACCACAGCCGGGAGCCCAACCCCCTTTCACGCTACGCCGCGTCACACCACTCTGTAAGCGGTTCGTCGCTATGCGTACAGAAAGGCCGGCTCCATGCCCCTCGACCGCTCCCTCCCCGACGACGTGCACGAAAGTGCCGAAGAGCTGCGCACCGCGCTGAAGGACAACGGCATCACGTTGCCGTCGCTCGGCGTCGATCTGCCGGGCTTCGCGGGCGTCTACGGCGTCTCGCTCGTTGCCCTCGGTAACTGCAACGCGGCGACCGCGCGCCGGCTCGCCGAGGTGCTGCGCAAGGCGGCCGCCCGTTGAACGGAGTGCACGGTCTGGTCCGAACCGCCTGCGGCAGACTGCTGAGTTGGTTACTCCCGGGCCGTGGCGGCCACCGGGCGCCCCGCAGTACCGGCGCCCTCTCGCCCACGGCCTGGCTGCCGGAGCCTCCGGTGCGGCGTCGCCTCGTACGCGTCCGGCGACTGCCGCCCGAACTGCTGCCGCTGTGCGGTGAGGACGGCCGTCTCGTCCGGCCGTACGTCCCCGTCCGTCCGTCGGATCAGGCGCGGCCTCCCGCGGATCAGGCGGCCCGGCGCCGGGAGTTGGAGGAGGCCGTACGGACGCTCAACACCTGGTCGTCCGGTGGCGGCGGCCGCCGCTGACCGACAGACACCCAGGCGCCACTCACAAAGGCACTGGGGAGGCCCGACCATCAGCTCGGGATCATTGCGTGACCCGCCGCGATCCGTCGGGGGTGGTGCCCCGACGGATATTTCAGTGGCAACGTCTCACGGTGCGGAGCGGTCGGCGCAAGCCTTCAATTGTTCTTGGTCTCCACATTCATGCCGCCCATCCGGCTTTTGCCGCAGCTCATGCCGAACTTCCAGCTGCCACGCCCCGTCCACGCGCCTTTAGGGATCTTTCCGTTGGCGCACTCGGCCACTGCTCGCGCGTGGCCGAACGGGACATTGCAAATCCCGCTCCAACTCGTGTGCGTGTACTTCATATTCCAGCAGGTGACCTGCTCGAAGTGTTCGTAGCCCGCGGCAGCAGCCGGGGTGGCCGAGATGAGCCCTGCCGATGCCGTACTGAGAATGGCTGCACCAAGTGACAGCGCGAGCTTGCTCTTCATCGTGTCCCCCTTGTTTCCTTGCGGAGCCCGTTGGTCTGCGAACCCGATCATGAAGCCTATAGCGTCACTGTTACCCAGAGGTAATGACATTCGGCCGTCCCGTGGCGGCGGCCGCCGCTGAGACACCGGGACACCGGGGCACCGGGACACAGGCGGGGGCGCTACGCCTTGCCCCCGCCGATCCCCGCCAGCACCCCCGCCACCAGCTGTCCCGCCCGTACCGCGTGCTCGGCGGTCGTCGGGACGCAGTGGTCCGCCGCGGGGTCGTACGCGGTCATGATGACGCCCGCGTGGTCGGTCTCCGGTTCCTGGAGGGTCACCGCCCGGCCCACGGTCCGCAGCGTCGCGGCGAGGGCGCGGGAGTGCTGGGCGTCCACGACGGAGTCGCGGGTGCCGTGCAGCAGATGGACCGGTACGCCCGGGTCCCGGCCCGCGGCGAGATCGTCCAACGGGGCGGTCCCGGTGGTGCGGGCCGGCAGGTCGTAGCGGCCCGCCACGCCCACCACGGCCCGCGGACGCCACTCCGCCACGGACTCGGGCCGCAGGGCGACCCCGAGCGCGGCCCCGGCTCCCGCCGACCACCCGGCCAGTACGTACGACGCCTCGTCGCCGCCCAGGCCGCCCGCCTCCTTGCGGACGAAGGCCAGCGACTCCAGCAGCTGCGACCGGCCGCCGTCCGCGGCGTCCGAGCGCCAGTCCGGGACGAGCACCAGCGCCCCGAGGGCCGCCGTCGTCCGCGCCAGCGGCTCCAGGACGTCGCGCTCGTCGGGGCCGATGCCGTGCCACAGCAGCACGGTCGGCATCGCCCCGGACGCCCCGGCCGGACGGTGGACGTCCAGCTGCTTGCCGCCCGGGCCGTAGACCAGCCCGCGTACGGTCTCCACTTCCATGTCCATGTCCGGTGCCATGACGGCACGTTACAACGGTGAGCCGGGTGCCTCGGCTGCCCGCGAGGCCCAGCGCCACCACCCAGGACACGACCAGCAGAAACGGCGCCGCCAGGAGACAGCCCCAGCCTGCCGCGCTCCTGTCCGGCGAACGCCGGCACCAGCAGGCCGATGAGGACGCGGCCCACCGTGGCACCCGTCACCGACGGTGCCGCGTCGCACACAGGAAGGGCTTCCGGAGCCCGCTCGTTGATCATGCGGCCCACGTTGGGAGCGCTCGCCGGCCCTGCCATCAGTACGGCCACTCATCTCCCGGTACTCATCTCCCCGCACTTATCCACAGGTATTTGGCTCCCGGCGGCCCTCCTCCGCACGCCGACTAGGCTGGGTAGGTCGATCGATCTGACGTGCAGGTCGGAAGTGCAGGTCTGAGTGCAGGAGTGAGATGGCCGTCAACCTCGTCAATCTGGAAGCCGTCGGCAAGGTGTACGGAACCCGTGCCCTGCTCGACGGTGTCTCGCTCGGCGTCAACGAGGGGGACCGGATCGGCGTCGTCGGGCGCAACGGGGACGGCAAGACCACCCTGATCCGGATTCTCGCCAAGCTGGAGGACGCGGACAACGGACGGGTCACCCACAACGGCGGCCTGCGCCTCGGCGTCCTCACCCAGCACGACTCCCTCGACCCGGCCGCCACCATCCGGCACGAGGTCATCGGCGATCTCGCCGACCACGAGTGGGCCGGTAACGCCAAGATCCGCGACGTGCTCACCGGCCTCTTCGGCGACCTGCACATGCCGGGCTTCACCCATGGCCTGGACACCGTCATCGGCCCGCTGTCCGGCGGCGAGCGCCGCCGTATCGCGCTGGCCAAGCTGCTGATCGCCGAGCAGGATCTGATCGTCCTCGACGAGCCCACCAACCATCTCGACGTGGAGGGCATCTCCTGGCTGGCCGGGCACCTCCGCGCCCGCCGCTCCGCCCTCGTCGTCGTCACCCACGACCGCTGGTTCCTGGACCAGGTCTGCACGCGGATGTGGGACGTCCAGCGCGGTGATGTCCATGAGTACGAGGGCGGCTACAGCGACTACGTCTTCGCCCGGGCCGAGCGGGAGCGGATCGCCGCCACCGAAGAGGTCAAGCGGCAGAACCTGATGCGCAAGGAGCTGGCCTGGCTGCGGCGCGGCGCCCCGGCCCGTACCAGCAAGCCCCGCTTCCGCATCGAGGCCGCCAACGAACTGATCGCGGACGTACCGCCGCCCCGCGACAACGCCGAGCTGATGAAGTTCGCCAGCTCGCGGCTGGGCAAGACGGTGTTCGAGCTGGAGGATGTCAGCGTCCAGGCGGGCCCGAAGGTGCTGCTCAAGCATCTGACCTGGCAGCTGGGCCCCGGCGACCGGGTCGGCCTGGTGGGCGTCAACGGTGCCGGCAAGACCTCGCTGCTGCGGGCGCTGGCCGACGCGGCCCGTACCGAGGGCGAGGCGCAGCCGGCCGCCGGCAAGGTCGTCGTCGGCAAGACCGTCAAGCTGGCGTACCTCTCCCAGGAGGTCGGCGAACTCCCCCCGACGCTGCGGGTGCTGGAGGCCGTCCAGCAGGTGCGCGAGCGGGTCGACCTGGGCAAGGGCCGGGAGATGACCGCCGGCCAGCTGTGCGAGAAGTTCGGGTTCACCAAGGAGAAGCAGTGGACGCCGGTCGGTGATCTGTCGGGCGGTGAGCGCCGCCGCCTCCAGATCCTGCGCCTCCTCATGGACGAGCCCAACGTCCTCTTCCTCGACGAGCCCACCAACGACCTCGACATCGAGACCCTGACCCAGCTGGAGGACGTGCTCGACGGCTGGCCCGGCTCGCTGATCGTCATCAGCCACGACCGGTACTTCATCGAGCGCACCACCGACCGGGTCCACGCGCTGCTGGGCGATGCCACCCTGCGGATGCTGCCGCGCGGCCTGGACGAGTACCTGGAGCGCCGCCGGAAGGTCATCGAGGCCGCGACGCCGGTGCCCGCGCAGCAGTCCGCCGCCGCCCCCAAGAAGGCCGCCGCCGTCAACCGCGCCGCCCAGAAGGAACTCCAGAAGATCGAGCGCCAGTTGGACAAGCTCGGCGACAAGGAGACCAAGCTCCACGCCCAGATCGCCGAAAACGCCACCGACTTCGAAAAGGTCGCCGGCCTCGACGCCCAACTCCGCGAACTGAGCACCGAGAAGGACGAGCTGGAAATGCGGTGGCTGGAGCTGGCGGAGGAGGCGTAGGACTGGGTGGCTTATGCCGCCGACGTCAGTTGTGGTGGGGACTGTAGAGGTGACGACGCTGCCGGTATCCGCGCACGAGCTGGACGCCTGTGCGGAGAAGGCCAAGCTTGATCAGCCAAGAGGTACGCCCCGCCCGGAACATCCGGGCGGGGCGTACCGCGTTCAGGAGACGAACACTTCCGATGCTGCACCCAGGCGCTGAGCAGGGGGGACGCTGCCGCGCGCGTATGCGGTGCAACGCGCGGCGTCGTGCCATAGGCGGCAGGGACCCCGCCAAATGGTTACGCGAATCCCTTGTGCACTACACGACTATGAGGAATGTCGAATTCTTCTATGAACGCCATGAGGACTTCATCGGGTGGCCAATTTCCGATCGCCGTGAGGATATAGCCGGGCGCTGGCGCATTCTCCTTCTCTCTCACCAGGGCGACGAGTGCTTCATTGTCCAATGTAAAGGCAAAGGTGATCCATGCGCCAAGATCATCCCAGGTTGTGTCGCCTGAGCCCCAACGTGACTCAATTTCTTCCGTAGTTATGTCTAGTTGGGCGATGTAGCTCTGGGGGGATCCAGTAAAGTCCGATGCGGCGATTCTTCGCATGTTACCTTACCTCCGTTACAAACACTGGTATCCGGGCGAACTCTTCGCCGTTGTGTATTACGCTGCCCACTCCAGATTGTTGACCGAGTTCCCAGGCAACATAGCCAGGAGGGGTGTTTTTTATGGGCTTCGGTTCCACGGAAGTATAGAATTCGAAACTTCCAGGAGCGGCGTTGCTTGGTATGTGGCCTCGGTGTGCTTGCACCATAGGATCTCCACCCCATCTAGATTCCCGGCCCCAAAGCTCGCCCGATTCCAGGACTTGCTGAGTTACTGCGGGGGATTGGGTCTTCTCTGAGAAGAGCCTATGGTATGGACCGTGCAAATCAGCAACACTGCCGGGGCTCGGAGAAGCCGGGCCCACCATGCGAGGTGCTTTGGGAGGGGTGGGTGTCACCTCGGTACTGTCTGGCTTACCGAAAAATGACTTAAGGCGACTGGCGAGTGATGGCTTGCACCCCGCCAGTCCATTGGGGTCCATCCATGAATTTGGATTGGCTATGTATGCAGTTGGATTGTCTGCAGGCTCCAGCCCGAGAGGGTCTGGAGTGAGATATCGTGCAGCTTCAGGATCGTAATATCGAAAATAGTTGTAATGGATCCCTATTTCCGGATCGAAGTACTGGCCCGGGAAGCGTAAAGGTGTGTAGGCCTTTGCCGAGGTGGGCCACGTAGTGCTACCCCAGAGAGTCGCAATCCGGCTCCAGGCGACATCGCCATCTTCCGAAACCATTTCTACAGGCGTGCCGACGAGGTCGGTGACCATTGCGAAGAACCGCTGATCTATGACCTGTTGCGGAGTCCTGGTGAGGAATTGGCTGGATGTTTTGCGTTCGGTTTGACACAGAGGGGTGGTGCCCTCGTACTCCCATGTGAGCGTGATCGACGGTGCGGTACGGGAAGTGTGGGAAGTTTGTTCGGCGAGGGTGGGGCCGTCCCAGACGAAGTCGATTTGCTCCACCACCGAAGTGTCCTCAGCCAGGCGTTGTTTGGCTATTCGGCGGCCGAAGGGGTCGTAGAGGTAGCGCCAGGTAGCGCCGTCGGGGGTAACGACTGAGGTGAGACGGCCTTCCGCGTTCCAGGTGTAGTGCCAGGTGTCGGGTTTGCGGGAGAGGCGAGTTTTTTGGCGGAGGGTTACTTGGCCGAGGGAGTCGTGCTCGTAGCGGATGGCGCCGGCTTTGGTGATGCGGGTGCCGGTGTAGGTGCGATCGCCTCGGGCTGAGGGGTTGGGGTGGTGGTCGGGCCAGGTGGCGTGGGTTTGGTTGCCGGCTTCGTCGTAGGCGTAGGTCTCGGCCCAGTCGGTGGCGTGGACGGCGGTGACGCGGCCGGCGGGGTCGAGGTCGAAGGTGCGGCGGCCGGTGTGGGAGTCGTCGATCGCGGTGAGGTTGCCGTCGGGGCGGTAGGTGTAGCCGCGGTGGAGGACCCGTTGTGCTTCGGCGACGGCAGGGTTCTGTGCCCGGGCCGCCGCCGTGGGTGACTGGAGGGTGCCGGTGGCTGCTGTGGTGAGGGATTGGGAAGTGAGGCGACCGCTGGGGTCCCAGGTGTGGGTGAGGGCGAGGTGGTCGCCGATGGTGCGCGCTACTTCTTGACCGGTGGCGTCGTGGTCGAAGGTGAGGGTGTGGCGGCCGGTGTTGAGGGTGGTGCGGTTGCCGGCGGCGTCGTAGGCGTACGTGGTGGTATGGCCTGTGGGGGTGGTACGGGAGGTGCGGCGGCCCAAGGCGTCGTAGGTGAACGTCATGGTGTGGCCGTTAACCGTTTCCGCAGTGACGCGGCCGAGGGCGTCGCGGGTGTAGGTGACGGTGGCGTCGGAGTTGGCTGCCTGTTGGAGGTTGCTGTCGGCGTCGTGGACGTAGGTAGTGACCAGACATGCCGCGTCTTTGTGCGTGATGCGGCCGAGGGTGTCACGCGTGTAGGTGGTGACCTCACCGAGGGTGTTCGTGCGGGTGGTGAGTTGGCCGGCTGGGTCGTGGGTGTAGCCGAGGGTGCGGCCGTCGAAGTCCGACTCGCAGGTGAGACGGCCGGCTGGGTCGTAGGTGTAGTTCCAGGTCAAGCCCTGAGGGTTGGTGACCTGGGTGAGGCGGAGTTCGGTGTCGTGGGTGAACCGGTACCGGACACCGTCAGTGTCGGTGCGAGCCGTCAGCAGGTCGAAGTGGCCGTAGTCGTAGCGGGTGGTCTGGCCCATGGCGTCGGTGTGGGTGAGACGGTTGCCCTCGCCGTCGTAGGTCCACTCCTCCGTGGCACCAGTGGGGTCTATTCGGGCCGTGAGTCTGCCTTCCACCGACCAGACGTAGTGGGTGACTTCGCCGAGGGGATCGGTGACGGAGGTGGTGCGGCCGAAGGCGTCGAGGCGATAGCGGGTGGTGGCGCCCAGCGGGTCGGTGACGGTCAGTGGTAGGCCGGCCTCGTTGCAGTAGAGGCGGGTGGTGTTGCCGAGGGCGTCGGTGATGCTGGCTATGTGGCCGCGATGGTCATGGGTGTAGGCGGTAATGGCACCGGTGGGGTCGGTGGTGGAAGTGCGGTTGCCGTGGACATCGTAGGTATGGGTCCACGTGGTGCCGTCGGGACCGGTGAGGCTAGCCGGGTTGCCGTTGAGGGTGTAGGCGGTGGTGGAGGCGGAGCCGTCGGGGAGGGTGACGGTGGTGGGCCGGCCGTGGTGGTCGTAAGCGAGGTAGGTAGCGCGTCCGAGGGGGTCGGTGATGGACAGGATGCGGTGCATGGCGTCGCGAACGATGTGGGTGGTGGCTCCGGTTGCGTCGGTGCTGGCGACGATCTGATGGTGCTCGTTGACCTGATAGGTCGTGACCTGCCCGAGAGAGTTGTGGTGGAGGTTGGTGCGCAGCCCCGTGACGGGGTCAGGGTTGCCCCAGGTGAAGTGGGCGCGCAGGTGGCCTTCGATGCCGCCCTGTGAGGTGCAGCGGTCCTGGTCGTCGTAGGCGTAGGTGTAGCTGCTGTTGTTGGTGTCGGTCCAGGACGTGATGCGGCCGGCGTCGTCGTAGGTGAAGCGCAGCGGCAGACCGGAGGAGTTGGTGATTCTGGTGAGGTTCCCCTGCTCGTCGTAGCCGTAGGTGACCAGGAGCTGGTCGCTGCCGTCGGGTGCGGCGCCGGCCAGGTGCAGGGCCGTGATACGGCCCTCCTCAGTTGTGAGGAGGAGGCGGTAGCCGGCGCTGTGGGTGATGGCGGTGGGGGTGCCGTCTTCGGTGTAGTCGAAGGTGTGGTGGTTGCCTCGGTGGTCGGATATCTCGTCGAGGACGGCGAGGTCTTCGGTACAGGTGGTGAAGTAGCGGCGGGTGCCGGTGACCGGGTCGGTGAGGAGGTAGTCGCCGTCCGGGGTGCGCTCCAGGGGGTGGCCGTCGCCCTCGGCGGGGAGGGTGGGCACGCCTACGGCCGGGTGCGGGTAGAGGAGGAAGTTGCCCTCCTCACCGATGAGGATGACGCCCTCGGCGTCGATCTCCAGACGCTGGTCGACGGTGCTCATCCACGTCGGACCGAACCAGTGGCCGGTGCGGTAGGACGACTCGAAGGTGCGGGTGAAGGCGAGGGGGAGGCTGGCGGGGAGGGTGACGTCGGTCTGCGGCAGGATCATCCGGCCGGTAGCCATGTCGATCGGATCGCCGCCAACTGTCTTGCATCGAATTTCGCGCAGCCGGTCCCGGACGGTGCGCTTGCCGCCGTCCTTGACGGCCGTCCGTGCGGCCCCCTTGGCCGCGTCCTTCGCGCCCGCCTTCACCACGCCCTTGCCGATGGCGCCGGCGCCCTTCCCCCCGACGAGGTTGGCGAGGAAGGCCCCACCCGCATCGAACGGGTCGCTGCCCCAGCCGTCGCCGAGCATCCCCTTGGCCAGGCGGCCGGGGTGGGCGGCGGCACTGGCCAGGCCGAGTCCGGTCTTGGCGACGTTGGCCAGGTACATCTGGGGGTGGGCGAGGTTGTACGGCTCCGCCGGGTTCAGAGTGCGGGCCAGATTGACCGTTTCCACAACGGCCTTGCCCGCACCACCGACGACATGCATCAGATTCATGCCGCCGGCCGCGATGCCGTCAGCGGTGTCGAAGGCCGCCTCAGTGGTGAACTTGGGTGCCTGCGGGGCGTGTTCCAGAGCGCCCTTGAGGGCGTGCTGTGCCTTCTCCGCGGCCTCGTTGCGCTGGCTGCGGGCGTTCTTGAGGATGTCCTGCGCCGCCTCGCGGCCCTGGTCGCCGGGGTCGTGGAATTCGCCGGGCTCATCGGGCTTGGGACCGGGGTCGGAACCCTCGTCCCGCGCGGCGTTGTAGGCGTCGGCCTTCGCGAGGTACGTATCGAGCTGGTGGCGGTAGGCGTCCTGCGCCTTCCTGGTCTTGTTCTCGGCCGCCTGCCATGCGTCGATGGCCGACTGTCCCTTCTTCTGGGCCCAGGAGACCGTCTCGGCGTAGGAATCGAGGGCCTTCCACGCCGCCTCGCAGGCATCCGCGGTGCGCATCCATTGTTTGGGGTGCACGTCGAACTTCTCGTGGAAGCTGTCGGCGGCCTTTCCCTTCCAGGATCCGGCGTCCAGTTTGCGGATTCCCTGGCCGACGCGTTCGAAGGCCGTGTAGAAGTCCTTGAGGTGCGCGGCGGATTCATTGATCTTCGCGACGTCGCCGTGGATCAGCTCCTTGGGGTCGTCGCTCTCGCCCAGCTGCCGCTCATCGACCTGAGCGCCCAGTGCATCGGCGACGTCGTCACCGGCCGAGCGGACGGCCTTGGCCGCGCCGTCCGCACCGACGAAGTCGAGAGTGTCGGCGGTCTTGTCCGTGGCGTAGTCGACCGCCTCGCCGGCCGCTTCCTTTACGCCGTCGACGGCGTTGCCGACCGTATCGGCCGCGGAATTGATGCCGTCCTTGACGTCCCCGAGCATGTCGCCGAGACCCATCGGTTCTCAACCCCCCCAGTGGTGCTGTGCAGCAGTGGATGTGCAGTGGTGGCGGTGCGACGGAGACTCAGGATCCGTCGTGGTCGTTGGCCTGCGCCTGGCTGTCACGCGCCATTTTCAGTGGCCGCATGGCCCAGTTGTGGTCGGCGTCGCCCGCCCACTTGGATGTGGAGAAGTCCTTGCCCGTCTGGTCCGCCGCTTGCTCGACTTCATGAAATGCCTTGCGGGATTTGGCCGAGGTGGGGTCCCAGTCCGCGTGCTCGAACTGGGTGACCGCGTTGTCCTCGCGGACTTGCTTCCACGTCCGGTGCTTCAGCTGTTCCTCCGTCACCGTCGGGTCACCCATCAGCAAGGCATTCGCCCCGACCTTCAGCGTCGTCGAAACGTACTGCTCCTGCTCGTGATAAAGCCCGGCAGTCAAATCAAGACGGCGGGCGAATTCGTTGGCCTCATGGATGAGCAGACGAACGCCCCAGCCCCAGCGTTCACAGAACGAATCGAATGTGGAACTTACCCCGGCATGGCCCGCCTCCATGCCGGAGAGAGCCATCTTGTCGAATCCCTGGCCGAGTTGGGCGCTGGTGTCGAAGCCCAGTTCCTTCAGTTCCGCGATCGAGTCGTGGATGCCCTTGGTGACCTGTTTCAGGGCCTCCGGGTCGAGTTCGTAACCTTCGGCGGATGTCATGCCGCACCTCCGGCCGTGAGTGCTCCGGGTCCGCTTTCGGCGGGGCCCGGCTCGGTGAGGCCGACCGCCACCGAATCCGGGACGATGCCGCTGACCGGCGGAAACACCATCACCTGTGCGCTGCCCGCATCCAGCACCACGCCCGCGGGCCCCTCGATGGCGGGTATGACGACGTCCAGGAGCCGTGCACCGACCGCGCGGACGTAGGGCAGCTCGGCCTCGGGGGCGGCGCCTCGGGCCACGGCGAAGCGGGCCAGTTCCTGCTCGTCGGAGAAGGCATACAACCAACGGATACCGGTCAACTCGGCTGACATGAGAGAGTCATTGACAACCGGCACCAATACCGACGTCCGGCGCAACTCACCCACCAGCGCGGCTGGATTCGGATGTCCTGCATGAGCTGCCGCTACTTCGTCGGCCAATGACATGACGGATCGCTCCCTCCCCCGATTTCCCCTCAACTGCCGAACCTACTTTCGCATATGGCACTGACAGTGCCGGCGAAGACGCTTCGGTGAAAAACCGGCCGCTGGTTCTTTTTGAATTCAACAAGGTGGAGTGGAGTGCGAGGAGCGGCATGACGGCGGACTCGCCTGGTGTGCGGTCGAGCCTGCTCGTTATTGGGTCGTCTCTGGGCAGCCTGACGCCCTCAACTCTCCAAGGGAACAATCGGCTTCCGCTGCTACGCCGTCCTGCGCGCTACCCACCCGCAGGGCCCGGTTCCGCCAACGGTCCGCCGGCCCCGTAGAAGAGGGCCCTGCGCCGCGTCTCAGACAGGGCACGACCGCCCCGTAGCAGCGGCAACCAGCCCAGATTGGCCGGGATTCCAGCATTCCGGGGGCTTCTTCCCGGTAGGGGGCGCGCTATCGCAGCCGAGCGTGTAGCTTCCCGGGGACGAGCGGCCCGGCAGGGGTCGCGCCGGGCCCGCCGGGGTGGAGGGGGTTGCTCGATGGGCGTGCGGCTCATGGTGGTGGACGATCATCGTCTGCTCGCGGAGGCGCTCGCCTCGGCGCTGAAGCTGCGCGGGCACCGTGTCCTGGCGGCGGCCGCGCCGAGCGCCGGGGCCGCGGAGCTGGTGGTGAGCCGGGCGCCCGAGGTGTGCCTGCTGGGGACCGCGGCACCCGCCCGGCCCGGTGCCTTCGACCCGGTCGTACGGATCAAGAAGGAGCGGCCGCAGGTCGCCGTGGTGGTGCTGGGGCCGGTGCCCAGCCCGCGCGGGATCGCCGCCGCTTTTGCCGCCGGGGCCTCCGGGTACGTCCGTAACGACGAGCGGATCGAGGGCGTGGAGCGCGCCATGATGAAGGCGCGGGCGGGGGAGTCGGCGGTCTCGCCACAGCTGTTGCAGCAGGCCTTCGAGGAGTTGCTGCACCCCGCGGCGCAGCCCGACGACGAGGGCGCACGGCTGCTGGAGCTGCTCACCCCGCGCGAGGTCGAGGTCCTGATGCGGGTCGCGGACGGCGAGGACACCCGGCTGATCGCGGCGGGGATGGAGATCGCGCCGAGTACGGCGCGTACGCATGTGCAGCGCGTGCTGATGAAGCTGGAGGTGGGGTCACGGCTGGAGGCCGCGGCCCTGGCGGCGCGTACCGGGCTGCTGGACCGGGCGGCGGGCGGCCGTGCGGCACGCGCCGCGGCGGGGGCGGGGGCGGGGCCGGGGCCGGGGTCGGCGCCAGGGCTGGGGCTGGGGCTGGAGCCGGATGATCCGCCTCCGCCCCCGCCCCCGCTGTCGGAGTAAGCGCGTTCCGCGCCTCCGCCCCCGCCGTCGCAGTAGGCGCGTTCCCGGACCTCCGCCCCCGCTGCCGCAGTAAGCGCGTTCCGCCCCCGCAGTACCCCCCTCCCCTCAGCCCTCGGCGGCCCCTTCCTCGGTCGCGGCCTGTAGTTCCTCGGCCGTCGGCGGGACGGCCGGCCGTAGCTTCAGCCATATGAGGAAGAAGAGGCCGAGGGCGAGCATGCCCAGGCCCGTCCACAGGTTGATGTTGATGTCCTGGGCCTTCTTGAGGTCGGCGTCCGAGGCCGTCAGGCCGGCGATGGTGACGATCACGCCGTAGACGACGAACAGGCCGCCGATGATGCGCCGTACGTCGAAGAGCCGCGCGGCGGTCGCCGACTCGCGCTCCAGCTCCTCGACTTCGTGCTGGTAGTCACTCATGGTGCGTCAACTCCGCTGTTCAGGCAGGTTCAGAGGGAGAAGGGGATGTAGCAGACGGCGGCGAGGACGATCGCTCCCCAGCCCAGCAGGGCCGGCTTGCGGTACCAGGCGTCGTCACCCTCGGCGGGCAGTTCCTCCATGCCGGGGGACCGCGACCCGTAGACCAGGCCCGCCAGCGACTCGACCGGCTTGGGCTTGGTGACCAGGGTGACGAGGAACATCACCAGCGCACCGACGACGAAAGCCACGATCGAGGAGACGAAGTTGGCACCCTGCTCGGAGGGGATCGCGATGATGCCCTGCTTGTAGAGCCAGAAGTAGTTGATCATCGCGGCGACCGTGCCGGACAGCAGACCCCAGAAGCCGGCCGCGGCGCTGGTCCGCTTCCAGAACATGCCGATGATGAAGACGACGAACAGGGGGACGTTGAAGAAGGAGAAGAGCGTCTGGAGGTAGTTCATGATGTTGCTGAAGGACGAGGCGATGAAGGCCGTGCCCATGCCGATCAGCACACCGACGGCGGTGACCACGCGTCCGGTCTTGAGGTAGTAGCGGTCCTCGCGGCCCTTCTTGAGGTACGCCGCCCAGATGTCGTTGGTGAAGACCGTGTTGAAGGACGAGACGTTGGCGGCCATGCCGGCCATGAAGGCGGCGAGCAGGCCGGTGACGGCGATGCCCAGCACACCGTTGGGCAGCAGGTCCCGCATCAGCACCGGGATCGCGTCGTTGTACTGGAGCCCGTCCTTGGACTTGCCCAGCGTCGGCTCCATGACCAGCGCGATCAGGCCGGGGACGACCACCACCAGCGGGATGAAGATCTTGGGGAAGGCGGCGATCAGCGGGGTGCGCTTGGCGGCGGAGAGGTTCTTCGCGGACAGCGCGCGCTGCACCTCGGCGAAGTTGGTGGTCCAGTAGCCGAAGCTCATCACGAAGCCGAGGCCGAGGACGATGGTGAGCCAGTTCGCGCCGAGCGGGTTGGCCTCGCCGATGCCGGTGCCCTTCCAGGCGGTGAGGAAGGCGTCGCCGTGCGAGGAGTTGAGTGAGTCCGTCAGGCCGTCCCAGCCCCCGACGCGCTTGAGGCCGACGATGGTCAGCGGGATGAGCGCGGCCAGGATGACGAAGAACTGGAGCACCTCGTTGTAGATCGCCGAGGAGAGGCCGCCGATGGTGATGTACGCCAGGACGAAGGCGCCGGCCACGACGATCGCGACCCACTGCGGCCAGCCGAGCAGCGCCTGGAGCACGATCGCCATGGCGTACAGGTTCACGCCGGCGATCAGTACCGAGGAGACGGCGAAGATGACCGAGGAGAGGAGATGGGAGGAGGGCCCGAAGCGGTGCAGCAGGAACTCGGGCACCGAGCGGACCTTGGAGCCGTAGTAGAACGGCATCATCACCAGGCCCAGGAAGACCATCGCCGGGATGGCGCCGATCCAGTACCAGTGCACGGTGTAGGCCCCGTACTGCGCACCGTTGGCGGCCATACCGAGGATCTCGGTGGCGCCGAGGTTGGCGGCGACGAAGGCGAGGCCGGTGACCCAGGCAGGCAGGGACCGCCCGGAGAGGAAGAAGTCCAGGCTCGTCTTCACGCTGCGTTTGGCCGCGAATCCGATGCCGAGGACGACGACGAAGTAGATGGCCAGGATCGTGTAATCGAGCCCGTTGGTGGGAAGCCGTAGCCCTTCGGCCAGGGTGATCATGGGCGACTCTTTTCGCGGGTCCGGAGGCGCGGCCCCCGGAGGACACATCTTTGTGCGATCGGAACGCACAAAAACGTACGCGCGGTCCTCGCGAAACTGAATACTTTTGTTTGGTTCAGTTGTTCATTCGTGATCGGGGTGACGGGAATGTCGCGAATGCCACCCTGGCGTTTCTGTGAGGGCCCGGCGAGGCCCCGGCGTTGACGCAACTGTTTAGTTGTGCTTCATTGTGTTTGTTTGTGTTTGGTAGGAGGGTGAGGAGCTCCCGTGAAGAAGACGTCGACCCGGCTGGCGGACGGCCGGGAGCTCATCTACTACGACTCGCGCGACGACGTCGTACGCGAGGCGGTCGACCACCGCCCCCTCGACCCCGTGGCCACCGCCTCCCAGATCCGCCACGACCGGCTCCTCGGCGACTCCGTCGCCATCGCCTCGCACCGCCAGGCCCGCACCTACCACCCGCCGGCCGACGAGTGCCCGCTGTGCCCCTCCCGTGACGGCAGGCACTCCGAGATCCCCGCCGCCGACTACGACGTCGCTGTCTTCGAGAACCGCTTCCCGTCCCTCGCCGGCGACAGCGGCCGCTGCGAGGTCGTCTGCTTCACCCCCGACCACGACGCCTCCTTCGCCGACCTCACCGAGGAGCAGGCCGCCCTGGTCCTGGATGCCTGGACCGACCGCACCGCGGAGCTGTCCCAACTCCCGGGCGTGGAACAGGTCTTCTGCTTCGAGAACCGCGGCGCCGAGATCGGCGTCACCCTCGGCCACCCGCACGGGCAGATCTACGCGTACCCCTTCGTCACCCCGCGCACCGCGCGCATGCTCACCTCGCTCGCCGCACACCACGAGGCCACCGGCGGGGGCAACCTCTTCGACGAGGTGGTCGCCGACGAGCTGGCCGACGGCCGCCGCATCGTCCTCGAAGGCGAGCACTGGGTGGCCTTCGTCCCGTACGCCGCCCACTGGCCCTACGAGGTGCACCTCTACCCCAAGCGCCGGGTCCCCGACCTGCTCGCCCTCGACGACGCCGCGCGCACAGAATTCCCACAGATCTATCTGGAAGTCTTGCGGCGCTTCGACCGGATTTTCGGTGGGCGGGACGGTGGGCAGGAAGGGGGCGGGGATCGCGGTCCCCGGGCGGCCGGCGCCGCCCGTACGCCGTACATCGCCGCCTGGCACCAGGCGCCGCTGCACGCCGGGCACCGCGGCGAATTTGCACTTCACCTCGAGCTTTTCACCATTCGCCGCACTTCCGGCAAGCTGAAGTTTCTCGCGGGTTCCGAATCCGGCATGAATGTGTTCATCAATGATGTGCCGCCGGAGGCCGCGGCCGAGCGACTGCGAGAGGTAGCGAGCAAGTGAGCAAGAAGTACCTGGTCACGGGCGGTGCGGGATATGTCGGCAGCGTCGTTGCGGCGCATCTGCTCCAGGCCGGTCACGAGGTGACCGTGCTGGACGACCTGTCCACCGGACACCGCGAGGGCGTCCCTGCCGGTGCCCGCTTCATCGAGGGCCGCATCCAGGACGCCGTGAAGTGGCTCGACCCCTCCTACGACGCGGTGCTGCACTTCGCCGCCTTCTCCCAGGTCGGCGAGTCCGTCGTGGACCCCGAGAAGTACTGGCGCAACAACGTCGGCGGCACCATGGACCTGCTCGCCGCGATGCGCGACGCCGGCGTCCGCACCCTGGTCTTCTCCTCCACCGCCGCCACCTACGGCGAGCCGAAGTCCACCCCGATCACCGAGTCCGCCGAGACCGCGCCCACCAGCCCGTACGGCGCCAGCAAGCTCGCCGTCGACCACATGATCAGCGGTGAGGCCGCGGCCCACGGACTGGCCGCCGTCTCGCTGCGCTACTTCAACGTCGCCGGCGCTTACGGCAGCTGCGGCGAGCGCCACGACCCCGAGTCGCACCTCATCCCGCTCGTCCTCCAGGTCGCCCAGGGCAAGCGCGAGGCGATCTCCGTCTTCGGCGAGGACTACCCCACCCCCGACGGCACCTGCGTCCGCGACTACATCCACGTCGCCGACCTCGCCGAGGCCCACCTCCTCGCCCTCGACGCCGCCACCGCCGGTGAGCACCTGATCTGCAACCTCGGCAACGGCAACGGCTTCTCCGTCCGCGAGGTCATCGAGACCGTCCGCAAGGTCACCGGGCACCCCATCCCCGAGGTCACCGCCCCGCGCCGCGGCGGCGACCCGGCCGTGCTGGTGGCCTCCGCCAAGGCCGCCATCGACCGCCTCGGCTGGCGGCCCAGCCGCGCCGACCTCGCGGAAATCGTCGCCGACGCCTGGCAGTTCGCGCAGCACCTCGACCGGACGAAGGAGTCCTGATGACCGCTCACGGAGCCGCCACCCCGGCCACCGGGCGCCCGCACGGTGCCCAGTACACCGCGGACGAATTCGCCGCGGTGTACGGCGCCGCCCCCACGGGCACCTGGGCGGCGCCCGGCCGGGTCAACCTGATCGGTGAACACACCGATTACAACGACGGTTTCGTGATGCCGCTCGCCCTCCCGCACACCACCCTCGCCGCCGCCTCGGCCCGCACCGACGGGGTGCTGCGGCTGCACTCCGGCGGCGCCGACGGCGGCATCGTCGAACTGCGCATCGACGAGCTGCGGCCGGCTCCCCAAGGAGGCTGGGCCGCTTACCCGGCCGGTGTCGTCTGGGCGATGCGGGAGGCCGGACTGCCCGTCGGCGGCGCGGATCTGCACTACGACAGCACGGTGCCCACCGGCGCCGGACTCTCCTCCTCCGCCGCCCTGGAGATTGTCACCGCGCTCGCCCTCAACGATCTGTATGCGCTGGGCCAGGAGCCGCAGCGGCTGGCCCAGCTCGCCCAGCGGGCCGAGAACGCCTTCGTCGGCGTGCCCTGCGGGATCATGGACCAGACCGCCGCGGCCTGCTGCACCGAGGGCCATGCCCTGTTCCTCGACACCCGCGACCTCACCCGGCGCCAGATCCCGTTCGACCTCGCGGGGGAGGGGCTGCGGCTCCTCGTCGTGGACACCCGGGTGAAGCACGAGCTGGGGGACGGCGCATACGCGGAGCGGCGCGCCGGCTGCGAGCGCGGCGCGCGGGCGCTCGGGGTGCGTGCCCTGCGCGATGTGCCGTACGCGCAACTGCCGGAGGCGCTCGACAAGCTGGCCGACGAGCCCGTCGTCCAGGCCCTCGTCCGGCACATCGTCACCGAGAACCACCGGGTCGAAGAGGTCATCGCCCGGCTCGACGCGGGCCGCACCCGCGCCATCGGCCCGCTGCTGACGGCCGGCCACGCCTCGCTCCGCGACGACTTCAAGATCTCCTGCCGTGAACTCGACCTCGCCGTCGACACCGCCCACGCGGCGGGCGCCCTGGGGGCCCGGATGACCGGCGGCGGCTTCGGCGGCTCGGCGATCGTGCTCGTCGAGGAGGACGGCGCCACGGCCGTCGGCGCGGCGGTCACCGAGGCCTTCGCGGCGGCCGGCCATGCCGCCCCGCGGATCTTCGAGGCGGTCCCGAGCGCGGGGGCACACCGCGTCGAGTAGGGCGCGCCGGGCGGCGCGCGGCCACCGCGGCGGCGCCGAACGGCCCGGGTGAGGGAGCAGTTTCGTCAATCACCTTCCCTTGCCGCAACCCGTCCGTACGCTGGGAGCCTGCACCGGTGGGGGCCGGTGCCGATCAGGGGGCGAGACCGTTCGGGTACGGCGCCCGGGGTGGGGTAGTCATGTCGGCACGGCGGCGGCCGTGCGGCTGAGGCGATCTTCAATCCTGGCGTCGTGCCCGCTATGGTCCGTTCACCGGGACAGGGGGTCTCTGTGCAACGCATCCGGGTTCTGGTGGTCGACGACCACCGCATCTTCGCCGAATCCCTGGCGGCCGCGCTCGCCGCGGAACAGGACGTGGACGTCGCGGCCGCGGGCAGCGCTCCCGCGGCGCTGCGCAATCTGGACCGTGCGGTCACCGACGGCCGCCGGTTCGACGTGCTGCTCGCCGACGCCGACCTCGCCGCGCCGCTGCTCGCGGTGCCCGCGCAGGGGGCGCCCCGCGAGGCCGTGCCGCGCGCCGTCCCGCGGGACGGCATCGCGCTGGTCTCCGGCCTGCGCACCAGCCATCCGTATCTGCGCACGGTCGTCCTCGCCGACCGCGACGATCCGCGCCGCGCGGCGGCCGCGCTGCAAGCCGGTGCCTCCGGCTGGGTGGCCAAGGACTGCTCGCTCTCCCGGCTGCTCGCCGTGATCCGCGGGGTGTTGCGGGACGAGACGCATCTGCCGCCCGCGCTGCTGACCGGTGTGCTGCGGGAGCTGACGGCGGCCCGCAAGCACCGTTCCGAGAGCGAGCGGCTGGTGGAGTCGCTGACCCCGCGCGAGCGCGAGGTGCTGCGCTGCATGGTGGCGGGCCTGGGCCGCAAGGCGGTCGCCGAGCGGCTGTTCCTCTCCCCGCACACGGTCCGTACGCATATGCAGAATGTGCTCGGCAAGCTCGGGGTGCACTCCACCCTCGCGGCGGTCGCGCTGGCCCGCCGGGCCGGGATCGGCCCGGTCGAGCTGGAGGCGGCGGCCGCGGCGGCCTCGGTGCCGGTGCCGTGAGGGGCTGACGGGCCGGAGGGAACGAGAGCCGGGTGACCGACGGCCAGGTGGCCGACGGCCGGGTGACGACCCCGCGGGCCACCCCGCGCCCCACCCGGCCACCCGCGCCGCACCCTGCCCGCGAGCGCGCAAGTGCCCCAAGTGTCCTACGCGCCGGGCTCCGTCAGCACGGCCACACCCAGGGCGCCCAGCGTGACCCGGTCGACGGGCCCGGCCCCGCCCCCGCCCGTCGTGTCCGCCGCCAGCGCATCCCGCATCGGCGCCGGCAGCCCGACCTCGACGGTCTGCGCCCCGTGGTTGAGCAGGAAGACATAGCGCCCGCCGGCGCCCTCGCGGACGGTGGCCTGGACGCCCTCCGGCAGCCCCGGCAGGACGGGCGCCACCCCGGCCGCCGCCCGTACGTCGTCCAGCAGGGCCCGCATCAGCGCGGCATCGAGCCGGGTGCCGACGTACCAGACCGTGCCCCGCCCGTAGGCGTGCCGGGTCACCGCGGGCCGGCCGGCGAGGTCCCCGTCCGTGAAGTGGGCGAGCGCCTCGGCCCCTTCGAGGTCGATGACCTCCGACCACAGATCCGCCCGTCCCGTACGGACGCCGTCGCCGACCGCCACCGACCGCCCCTCGTCCAGCGGCCAGAACTCCTCCACCCGCAGTCCCAGCAGCTCCCGCAGCGGCGCCGGACAGCCGCCGGGGTGCACCCGGTCGTGGGCGTCGACGATCCCGGAGAAGAACGACACCAGCAGCTGCCCGCCGTCGCGGACGTAGGAAGCCAGCCGCTGGGCGTCGTCCGCGGTGAGCAGATACAGATTGGGCGCCACGACGAGCCGGTAGCCGGACAGCTCACGCTGCGGCGGGACCACGTCGCAGGCCACACCCGCCTCGAACAGCGGCCGGTAGTGATCCAGCGCGATACGGGAGTGGTCCAGCGCGGTCGACGGCTTGGAGTCCAGCTCCAGCGCCCACCAGCTGTGCCAGTCCGCCAGCAGCGCCACCTCGGCCCGCGACCGGGTCCCCTCGATGCCCGGCACGGACGCCAACTCGCGCCCCAGAGCGGATACTTCGCGGAAGATGCGGGTGTCGGTCCCGCCGTGCGGCAGCATCGCCGAGTGGAACTTCTCCGCGCCGCCCAGCGACTGCCGCCACTGGAAGTACAGCACCGCGTCCGCGCCCTGGGCGACGGCCTGCCAGCTCCACAGCCGCATCGCGCCGGGCGGCTTGGGGCCGTTGCGGGGCCGCCAGTTGACCGCGCCGGGCGCCTGTTCCAGCAGCATCCAGGGCTGTCCGGAGCGCGCCGAGCGCATCAGGTCGAAGACATAGCCGGCCCGGATGTGGTCGTCCGGCACATGCGGGTCCTGGTAGAAGTCCAGCGCCATCGTGTCCATGTGCGCCGACCAGGCGAAGGCGTCGACGGGCTTGTGCTGCGGCATCAGATTGGTGGTGACCGGAATGTGGGGGGTCACGCGCTCCAGCACCGCCTTTTCGGCCAGGTAGCAGGCGCGCAGGGCCTCGTCACCAAAGCGCAGATAGTCCAGCTGCTGGGCGGGGTTGGGGAAGGTGGGCGCGGTGCGCGGCGGCAGCACCTCGTCGAAGTCGCCGTACGCCTGTGACCAGAAGGCCGTCGACCAGGCGGCGTTGAGCGCGTCGACGCTGCCGTAGCGTGCGCGCAGCCAGCGCCGGAAGTCGTCGGCCGACACCTCGCAGTAGCACTGGCGGGTGTGGCAGCCGTATTCGTTGCCGACGTGCCACAGGGCGAGCGCCGGATGGCCGGCGTAGCGGGTGGCGAGCTGCTCAGCGAGGCGTACGGCGTGGGCGCGGTAGACGGGGCTGGAGGGGCAGTAGTGCTGCCGGCCGCCGGGCCAGCGGCGCCGGCCGTCCGCGTCCTCGGGCAGGATCTCGGGGTGTGCGCGGGAGAGCCACGGCGGGGGCGAGGCCGTCATGGTCGCCAGACAGACGGCGATTCCGGCGCCCGCCAGCCCGTCCATGATGCGGTCGAACCAGCCGAAGTCCCAGGCGTCGGGCCGGGGTTCGACCCTGGCCCAGGAGAAGATCCCGGCGGTGACCATGGTGACCTGGGCCGCCTTCATCAGCTTCAGATCCTCGGCCCACACCTCCTCGGGCCACTGCTCGGGGTTGTAGTCGCCGCCGAAATGGATGCCCATGGATCCCCCTAAGGATCGAAGCCCGGACGGGGCGCAGCGGCCCCGCCGTCAGCAGGGTCGGCTCACGAAGAGTTCTTGTACACGCTCCAGCCGCCGTCGACGACGAGGCTCGCGCCCGTGACGAAGGACGCCTCGGCCGACAGCAGAAAGGCGATGGCGGCGGCGACCTCCTCGGGCCGCCCCAGCCGCCGCGCCGCCGTCTCCGCGGCGCTGGCCTGCCGTTCCTCCTCGCCGATACCGTCCCAGGCCGCCGTCAGAACGGGGCCCGGCAGCACGCTGTTGACCCGTACCTCCGGCCCGTACTCGACGGCCAGCTGGCGGCCCAGGCCGGTCAGCCCGGCCTTGGCCGCGGCGTACGCGGGCCGTCCCGGCAGCCCGATCAGCGCATGCACCGACGAGGTCAGCACCACCGCGCCCGCGCGCGCCCGCAGATCCTCCAGGGCGGCGCGCACGCCGAGGAACGAGGCGGTGAGATTGACCGCGAGCTGACGGTCCCAGTCGGTGAGCGGGGTGCGGTCGGCGGCCGCGGCAGAGGGCAGAAAGGCGTTGCTGACCAGCCCGTCCACCGGACCGTAGCGCTGCCGCGCGGCCTCGACCGCGCGCCGCCAGTCGTCCTCGCCCGCCACATCGCAGTGCTCGTACGAGGCCCGGCCGCCGGCCGCCCGGATGCGTCGCGCGGTGTGTTCGCCGCGTGCGTCGTCGATGTCCAGCAGCAGGACGCCGGCGCCCTCGGCCGCCAGCCGGTCGGCGGTGGCCGCTCCGATCCCGGCGGCGGCCCCGGTCACCAGGACCGTGCGCCCCTCGAACCGCTTGCCGTACGGGCCGTTCGCCGGATGCGATGCGCGCTGCTGGCTCATGGCGCGATCCAAGCCCACAGGACGAGCGGCGGGCAAGGGGACGCGGTAGGAGAGGGGCGCGCGCAGATTCAGGGGGCGCGCGCACTCCGCTTACGCGCCGTCAAATACGGCGCACGCCGTTTCCCCGGCACGCGGTTTTTCGCACCCGTCGCACCCGTCGCATCCGCGGCCGGCAGCGGGCGCCGCGGACGCCCGTTACCCCGGGATGTTGTCGAACGGCCCGGTCAACCGCCGCAGCAGCCCGGCCAGTTCACCGCGCTGCTGACGGGAGAGCTCGGCGAGGATGGCACGCTCCTGGATCAGCAGCCCGGCCAGCGACTGGTCGGCCTTGTCACGGCCCTCGGCCGTCAGCCTGACCAGCACTCCGCGCCGGTCACTGGGGTCGGGCAGCCGCTCGACGAGGTCCTTCTTGGCGAGCCGGTCGATGCGGTTGGTCATCGTCCCCGAGGTCACCAGTGTCTGCGTCAGCAGCGCCCCGGGGGAGAGCTGATAGGGCGCTCCGGCGCGCCGCAGCGCGGTGAGCACATCGAACTCCCAGGGCTCCAGCCCCACCTCGGAAAAGGCGATACGGCGGGCCCGGTCCAGGTGTCTGGCCAGCCTGGAGACCCGGCTGAGCACCTCAAGTGGTTCCACGTCGAGGTCCGGGCGCTCGCGGCGCCATGCTGCGACCAGTCGATCGACCTCGTCCTCCATGACGATCAGTGTAGAGGGTCTGTCGACATGAAGTCTCTTGACGTCGAGATATATTTCCCTGGACTATGGGCATCGTCGGCGGGGGCTCGGTTTCCAGCCGAGACGGCCCGAATCCGACCGTGCCAGCCTTGAGTCAGCCCTGCATCGGCAAAGGGGTTTCGATCATGCATGACGCACCAACCTGGGATCCGCAGCAATACCTCCGCCACTCCGGGCACCGTACCCGCCCCTTCCACGACCTTCTCACCCGGATACCCGGCCTCCCCCGGCCCGGCCGCCCCGCCCGTATCGCCGACCTCGGCTGCGGCCCCGGAAACGTCACCGCCCTGCTCGCCGCACGCTGGCCCGATGCGCACATCACCGGATACGACAACTCCCCGGAGATGCTCAAGGAGGCCGAGAACCACGCCGGTTTCACCCCGGGCGGCGGCCACCTCGACTTCGCCCTCGCCGACGCCGCCGACTGGGCGCCCGAGGAAACCTACGACCTGATCGTCTCCAACGCGGCGCTCCAGTGGGTCCCCAACCACCCGGAATCCTTCGCCCGTTGGATCGAGGCCCTCGCCCCCGGCGGCACGTTCGCCTTCCAGGTCCCCGGCAACTTCACCTCGCCCAGTCACGCCCTCCTCGGCGAGCTGTGCGACGCCCCCCAGTGGCGCGAACGGCTCACCACCCACGGCCGCCGCTTCATCCACATCCTCGAACCGGCCGACTACCTGGAACGCCTCACCGACCTCGGCTGCGCCGCGGACGTATGGGAAACCACCTACGTCCAGCTCCTGGAGGGCGACGACCCGGTCCTCGACTGGGTCAAGGGCACTGCACTGCGCCCCGTGCTGACCGCCCTGGAGAACGACCCGGCCGCCCGCGACGCCTTCCTTGCCGAATACCGCGACGCCCTCCGCCAGGCCTACCCCACGGGCCCCCACGGCACCGTTTTCCCGTTCCGCCGCATCTTCGCCGTCGCCCGGAAACCGGCGGCCGGCTGACACCTGCCGCCCGCCTGCCCGCCGCCGCACTCCGGCCCATCCCCTCCGAGGTGACCCCGCCGTGATCACCGGCCTCGACCACATCCAGCTCGCCGCGCCCCCCGGCACCGAAGACGCCCTGCGCGCCTACTACGCGGACCTCCTGGGCATGACGGAGATCCCGAAGCCGGCGGCGCTCGCGGCCCGTGGCGGATGGGGGTCCCCCCTGCTCAAGCGAAGCCGAGAGCTTGGGGGATGGTTCGAGGCCGGTACGGCCAGGCTGCACCTGGGCATCGAGGCGGACTTCCGCCCCGCGAAGAAAGCCCACCCCGGCATCCGCGTCCACGGCATCGACGCCTTCGCCGCCCGGCTGACCGCCGGGGGCGCCACCGTCACCTGGGACGACCATCTGCCGGGCCACCGGCGCTTCTACTCGGTCGACCCGGCCGGCAACCGGCTGGAATTCCTGGAGCCGCAGGGCTGACCGTCCGGGCCCCGGCCCGCGGAACGGAAACCGTGCCGTCGGCCCCGCGCGATCAGGGCCGTGCACCGGCCCGGTCGCTCAGTTCTTCCGATGCCCTATCAACCGCGGCTTCGCCTCCAGATTGCCCAGCCCGTGCCAGGCCAGGTTCACCAGATGGGCCGCCACTTCGGCCTTCTTCGGCTTACGGGTGTCCACCCACCACTGGCCGGTCAGCGCCACCATGCCGACCAGGGCCTGCGCATACATCGGGGCCAGTTTCGGGTCGAAGCCCCGGGCCTTGAACTCCAGGCCCAGGATGTCCTCGACCTGGGTCGCGATATCGCTGATGAGCGAGGCGAACGTGCCCGTCGACTGGGCCACGGGCGAATCGCGGACCAGGATGCGGAAACCGTCGGTGAAGGTCTCGATGTAGTCGAGCAGCGCGAACGCCGCCTGTTCGAGGAGTTCGCGGGGATGGCCGGCGGTCAGTGCGCCGGTCACCATGTCCAGCAGCTGCCGCATCTCGCGGTCCACGACCACCGCGTAGAGGCCTTCCTTGCCGCCGAAGTGCTCATAGACCACCGGCTTGGAAACGCCGGCCTTCGCGGCGATCTCCTCCACGGAGGTTCCCTCGTAGCCCCGCTCGGCGAAGAGCGTGCGACCGATGTCCAGCAGCTGCTCCCGGCGCTCCGCCCCGGTCATCCGGACCCTGCGGGCCCGCCGCGTGCTCGCGGGGGAGTGCTTGCCCTTGCTGTTGCTCGCGCTGCTGTCGTCGATCGCCACCCGTCAATCATGCCTTCCCCGGCTACCGCCGAGAGGCACCCCCGGCGGCCACCTCCGCGCGCCGGGCATCGATCCGCGACGCATCCGGCCACCGGACGTCATACGCCCAGCCCGCCTTCTCGAACCAGCGGATCAACCGGGCGCTGGAGTCCAGCTGCCCCCTCAGCACGCCGTGCCGGGCACAGGTCGGGTCCGCGTGGTGCAGGTTGTGCCAGGACTCGCCGCAGGACAGGACGGCCAGCCACCACACGTTCCCCGAGCGGTCGCGGGACTTGAAGGGGCGCTTGCCGACCGCATGGCAGATGGAGTTGATCGACCACGTGACGTGATGCAGCAGCGCGACGCGCACCAGGGAGCCCCAGAAGAACGCGGTCAGCGCGCCCTGCCAGGACCATGTCACCAGACCGCCCACCACCGGCGGGATCATCAGCGACACCGTCGTCCACAGGACGAACTGGCGGGAGATCGTACGGATCGCACCGTCCCTGATCAGGTCCGGTGCGTACTTCTGCTGCGAGGTCTGCTCCTCGTCGAACATCCAGCCGATGTGCGCCCACCACAGGCCCTTCATCAGGGCCGGCACCGTCTCGCCGAAGCGCCACGGGGAGTGCGGGTCGCCCTCGGCGTCGGAGAACTTGTGGTGCTTGCGGTGGTCCGCCACCCAACGCACCAGCGGTCCCTCGACGGCCAGCGACCCCATGATCGCGAGGGCGATCCGCAGCGGCCGCTTCGCCTTGAACGCGCCATGCGTGAAGTAGCGGTGGAAGCCGATCGTGATGCCGTGGCAGCCGATGTAGTACATCGCCACCATCAGTCCCAGATCCAGCCAGCTCACCCCCCAGCCCCAGGCCAGCGGGACCGCGGCGACCAGCGCCACGAACGGGACGGTGATGAAGAGCAGGAGCGTGATCTGTTCGACCGACCGGCGCTGCTCGCCGCCCAGCGTCGCGGACGACGCCGGAGCGCCGGCGGCCGGGCCGACGGATGAATCAGCAGGAATCGGGGGATCTTCTACGGCTTCGGGTCGAGCGGTCATGGTGTCCCTCGTCGGGGGGCTCGGGGGCACGGCTACGGCTACGGGACCGTAACCTACGGTCTCGTAAGTATGGCAGTGCCGTCGCCCCGGGCAAGGCCGTGACAGGCGCCACACCTCCCACCTGCGACGCAGATGCCCACCCAGCGGACGGTGTGATCCGCTGACACTGGGCAGACCTATCCTGGGGAACGTCGGACAGCGCGGTCCGCACCCGCCCGCCATCAGACCTGCCCACGCGTCGCCCGCCGCCACCCCTCCCGAGCCGCGGCGCGACGCCCCTGATCGCTGCAAGGAGCCGCACCCGTGAGCCGTGCCGACAACACTCCGGCCGAGATCGCCTCCGTCGAGAGCCCCGACTCCGGCCCGAGCGACAACATCGCCCTGCGCGCCGACATCCGCCGCCTCGGCGACCTCCTCGGCGAAACCCTCGTCCGGCAGGAGGGGCACGAGCTCCTCGACCTCGTCGAGCGGGTCCGCGCCCTGACCCGCTCCGACGGCGAGGCCGCGGCCCGGCTGCTGGGCGACACGGACCTGGCCACGGCCGCCAAGCTGGTGCGCGCCTTCTCCACGTACTTCCACCTCGCGAACGTCACCGAGCAGGTCCACCGCGGCCGTGAGCTGGGCGCCAAGCGCGCCGCCGAGGGCGGCATCCTCGCCCGCACCGCCGACATGCTCAAGGACGCCGACCCCGAGCACCTGCGCGAGACCGCCCGCCACCTCGGTGTCCGCCCCGTCTTCACCGCGCACCCCACCGAGGCCGCCCGGCGCTCCGTCCTCACCAAGCTCCGCAAGGTCGCCGAGCTGCTGGACAGCGCGGACCCCGAGCGCCGCCGCGCCGACCTCCGCCTGGCCGAGAACATCGACCTCATCTGGCAGACGGACGAGCTGCGCGTCGCCCGCCCCGAGCCCACCGACGAGGCCCGCAACGCCATCTACTACCTCGACGAGCTGGGCCGCGGCGCCGTCGGTGACGTCCTGGAGGACCTCGCCGCCGAGCTGGAGCGGGCCGGCACCGAGCTGCCCGCCGGCACCCGCCCGCTCACCTTCGGCACCTGGATCGGCGGCGACCGCGACGGCAACCCCAACGTCACCCCGCAGGTCACCTGGGACGTCCTGCTCCTCCAGCACGAGCACGGCATCACCGACGCCCTGGAGCACATCGACGAGCTGCGCGGTGCCCTGTCCAACTCCATCCGCAACTGCGGCGCCACCGACGAGCTGCTGGAATCCCTCCAGCGCGACCTCGACCTCCTCCCCGAGATCAGCCCCCGCTACAAGCGGCTGAACAGCGAGGAGCCCTACCGGCTCAAGGCGACCTGCATCCGGCAGAAGCTCGTCAACACCCGCGAGCGCCTCGCCGGCGACACCCCCCACGTCCCCGGCCGCGACTACCTCGGCACCACCGAACTCCTCGACGACCTGGCCCTCATCCAGACCTCGCTGCGCGAGCACCGCGGCGGCCTGGTCGCCGACGGCCGCCTGGAGCGCACCCTGCGCACCATCGCCGCCTTCGGCCTCCAGCTCGCCACCATGGACATCCGCGAGCACGCCGACGCCCACCACCACGCGCTCGGCCAGCTCTTCGACCGTCTCGGCGAAGAATCCTGGCGTTATGTGGACATGCCGCGCGACTACCGCCGCAAGCTCCTCGCCAAGGAACTGCGCTCCCGCCGCCCGCTGGCACCCACCCCCGCCCCCCTCGACGAGGCCGGCGCCAAGACCCTCGGCGTCTTCCGCACCATCCTCAAGGCCAAGGAGACCTTCGGCCCCGAGGTCATCGAGTCCTACATCATCTCCATGTGCGCCGGCTCCGACGACGTCTTCGCCGCCGCCGTCCTCGCCCGCGAGGCCGGACTGATCGACCTGCACGCCGGCTGGGCCAAGGTCGGCATCGTGCCGCTGCTGGAGACCACCGACGAGCTGAAGATCGCCGACCAGCTCCTCGACGAGATGCTCTCCGACCCCTCCTACCGGCGCCTGGTCGCCCTGCGCGACGACGTCCAGGAGGTCATGCTCGGCTACTCCGACTCCTCCAAGTTCGGCGGCATCACCACCTCCCAGTGGGAGATCCACCGCGCCCAGCGCCTGCTGCGCGACGTCGCCCACCGCCACGGCGTACGGCTGCGCCTCTTCCACGGCCGCGGCGGCACCGTCGGCCGCGGCGGCGGCCCCTCCCACGACGCGATCCTCGCCCAGCCCTACGGGACCCTCGAAGGCGAGATCAAGGTCACCGAACAGGGCGAGGTCATCTCCGACAAGTACCTGGTGCCGTCGCTGGCGCGGGAGAACCTGGAACTGACGGTCGCCGCCACCCTCCAGGCCTCCGCCCTGCACACCGAGCCCCGGCAGTCCGACGAGGCCCTGGCCCGCTGGGACGCCGCCATGGAAACCGTCTCCGAGGCGGCCCACGGCTCCTACCGGCGCCTGGTCGAGGACCCCGACCTGCCCGCGTACTTCTTCGCCTCCACCCCCGTCGACCAGCTCGCCGAACTCCACCTGGGCTCGCGCCCCTCGCGCCGCCCCGACTCCGGAGCCGGCCTCGACGGACTGCGGGCCATCCCCTGGGTCTTCGGCTGGACCCAGTCCCGCCAGATCGTCCCCGGCTGGTACGGCGTCGGCACCGGCCTCAAGGCCGCCCGCGAAGCCGGACTCGACAGCGTCCTGGACGAAATGCACGAGCACTGGCACTTCTTCCGCAACTTCCTGTCCAACGTCACCATGACGCTGGCCAAGACCGACCTGCGAATCGCCCAGCACTACGTCGACACCCTCGTGCCCGACGAGCTCAAGCACGTCTTCGACGTCATCAAGGCCGAACACGAACTCACCGTCGCCGAGGTCCTGCGCGTCACCGGGGAGAAGGAACTCCTCGAATCCAACCCGGTCCTGCGCCAGACCTTCCACATCCGCGACGCCTACCTCGACCCGATCTCCTACCTCCAGGTCTCGCTGCTGGACCGCCAGCGCGGCGCCGCCGAGCGCGGCGAGGAGGCCGACCCCGTCCTCGCCCGAGCCCTGCTGCTCACCGTCAACGGCGTCGCCGCCGGACTGCGCAACACCGGCTGACGCCACCCCCGCACACGACGGCGGCCCGTCCTCCCCGGTGGGAGGACGGGCCGCCGTCGTACGTGCCCTACAGCGCGGCGAACGCCGCGCCCAACAACACCGCCCCCAACAACCCCATCACCCACGCCGTACGCCGCAGCCGCATCCCCCCGGCCACCACCAGCGCCGCCAGCAGCAACGACCCCGCGAACGGCACCCACGCATGCAATATCCCGGCCGACCCGGTCCGCACCGCCTGCGTCGTCCCCGGCTTGACCGTCACCTCGACCCGCTCGCCCTTGTCCGGCGCCGCCGCCTGCACGATCGTCACCCTCGCCCGCCGCCGGCCATCGCCCCCCGTCGGCACATACGAGCCGGTGCACCGCTCGCTCTCACACGCCGACACCGTCATCATTCCGCGCTCCCGCGCCTTGACGAGCATCGCGTACTGCGCCGTGTGCCACGACGTCCACACCCCCGCCACCAGCAGGAGCAACGCCAGCAGACCCATCAACCCCGTCCTGGCAAGAAGCAACGCCCCATAGGCGCTCTCACCGACCCGACGGGTACGGCTGCGTCTGACCGAACTGGTGCGCGTACTGCTTCTGGGCATGGCGGCGATCCTTGGCCATAACCCGCACCCGGTCAACCTCGGACAACGGTTCGTCAGAGCCTGACCCGCACTGTCCCATTCAGGTGTTGTACGTACTCTGCGCCCGTTCCAAACCGTCCACGATCAACGTCTCCACCGCATCCGCGGCACGGTCCACGAAGTAATCCAGCTCGCGCCGCTCGGCAGAGGAAAAGTCCTTCAGCACAAAATCCGCCACCTGCATACGACCCGGCGGACGCCCGATCCCGAACCGCACCCGGTGATACTCCGCACCCAGCGACTTCGTGATCGACTTCAAACCGTTATGGCCGTTGTCACCGCCGCCCAGCTTCAGCCGCAACGCACCGTAGTCGATATCCAACTCATCATGAATCGCAATGATGTTGCCGACCGGCACCTTGTAGAAATCCCGCAACGCCGTCGTCGGCCCACCCGACAGATTCATGAAGGACAACGGCTTCGCGACCACGACACGACGACTCGACAAACCCGGCGCACCACAACGCCCCTCCACCACCTGCGCCCGCGCCTTGTGCGCCTTGAAACGGCCCCCCATCCGCTCCGCCAGCAAATCCGCCACCATGAAGCCCACATTGTGGCGATTACGCGCATACTCCGGGCCCGGATTACCCAGCCCCATCACCAGCCACGGATCAGCGTCCGCCATCTCAGCCACTCCCACATCCGCCGGCACACCCCGCCGGCCCCGACCGCAACTGCCCATGAAACAGCCCAACCGCCACCCCGCACCCGAACGGCGCGCGGCAGCGGCTGGACCACTCGCTGAGAACCTGCCTCAGCGCAAAACGAATCAGGCCTCGGAGCCCTCGGCACCCTCGCCCTCGGCGGCCTCCTCGGCCGGCGCCTCGGCCTGCGCCGCGACGACCTGGAGCACGACCGCGTCGTCCTCCACGCCCAGCGACGAACCCTTCGGCAGGGCAATGTCCTTGGCCAGCACCGAAGCGCCCGCCTCCAGGCCCTCGACGGACACCGTGACCGACTCCGGAATGTGGGTCGCCTCGGCCTCGATCGGCAGCGCGTTCAGGACGTGCTCCAGGATGTGCTGGCCCGGGGCCAGGTCACCCTCGACGTGGATCGGCACCTCGACGGAGACCTTCTCGCCCTTCTTCACGGCCAGGAAGTCCACGTGCACCAGGAACTGGCGGATCGCCTCACGCTGCACGGCCTTCGGGATGACCAGCTCGTTCTTGCCGTCGAACTCCAGGCGGATCAGCGCGTTCGGCGTCTTCAGGGCCATCATCAGCGCGTGGTTGTGGATCGCCACGTGCTGCGGCTCCTCGCCGTGACCGTAAATAACCGCGGGGACCAGGTCGGCGCGGCGCGCACGGCGCGCGGCACCCTTACCGAAGTCGGTACGAACCTCAGCGGTGAGCTTGACCTCAGCCATGACAGCACTCCTCGTATCGCAGAAAAACCTCTGGTGGGCGTCACCCGGCCCACGACAGACCTGCTACGAAGAGCGCGTCGATAACGGACAGCCACCACAAAAGGGCGGCCTCCCTCGCCGAGCAACTCGATGAGTCTACCCGGCCGGAAGGCCGCCCCAAAGTCGATCAGCGCCGGACTACGTCACAGACCGGCCCGCCGCCGTCAGCTCACTGCTCCTCGAAGAGGCTCGTCACCGAACCGTCCTCGAACACCTCACGCAGCGCACGGGCGATCGTCGGCGCCATCGACAGCACCGTGATCTTGTCCAGCTCCAGCTCCGAAGGCGTCGGCAGCGTATTCGTGAACACGAACTCGCTCACCTTCGAATTCTTCAGCCGGTCCGCCGCCGGACCCGACAGCACACCGTGCGTCGCCGTCACGATCACATCCGACGCACCATTCGCGAACAGCGCATCCGCCGCCGCACAGATCGTGCCACCGGTGTCGATCATGTCGTCGACCAGGACACACACCCGGTCCTTCACATCACCGACGACCTCGTGCACGGTGACCTGATTCGCCACGTCCTTGTCACGCCGCTTGTGCACGATCGCCAGCGGCGCACCCAGACGGTCACACCAACGGTCCGCGACCCGCACCCGGCCCGCGTCCGGCGACACCACCGTCAGCTTGTCGCGGTCCACCTTTGCGCCCACGTAGTCCGCAAGGACCGGAAGCGCAAACAGATGATCCACAGGACCGTCGAAGAAGCCCATGATCTGATCCGTGTGCAGATCCACGGTCACCACACGGTCCGCACCCGCGGTCTTCATCAAATCCGCGATCAGCCGCGCCGAAATCGGCTCACGGCCACGGTGCTTCTTGTCCTGCCGCGCATAACCGTAGAACGGCACGACCACCGTGATGCTCCGCGCCGAAGCACGCTTCAGCGCATCGATCATGATGAGCTGTTCCATGATCCACTTATTGATCGGAGCCGTGTGGCTCTGAATCAAAAAGCAATCCGCGCCACGCGCCGACTCCTGATAACGGACATAGATCTCACCGTTGGCGAAGTCGAAAGCCTTCGTCGGGACCAGGCCCACACCCAGCTGATGCGCGACCTCCTCCGCCAGCTCGGGGTGGGCGCGGCCGGAGAAGAGCATGAGCTTCTTCTCGCCGGTCGTCTTGATCCCGGTCACAGCAAATCTCCTCGAATCACAGTTTGCGTGCGTTCATCACGGTACGCCCCGCACGGCGCACCCCTTGCACGATCACCGCTCGTCCTCGGAATCCTGACGAGCAGCCGAAGCCGCCTGCGCGGCGGCGCTTCCGGGCCGCTTACGCGCGACCCAACCCTCGATATTCCGCTGCTGGCCACGCGCGACCGCCAGCGAACCCGGGGGCACATCCTTGGTGATGACCGAGCCGGCCGCCGTATAAGCGCCGTCCCCGACCGTGACCGGAGCCACAAACATGTTGTCCGACCCCGTCTTGCAATGCGACCCGACCGTCGTGTGGTGTTTGGCCTCACCGTCGTAGTTCACAAATACACTCGCCGCACCGATATTGGAGAACTCACCGATCGTGGCATCGCCCACATAGGACAGATGCGGCACCTTCGTGCCTTCACCGATCGACGCGTTCTTCATCTCCACGTACGTACCGGCCTTCGCCTTCGGACCCAGATCCGTCCCCGGCCGCAGATACGCATAAGGACCGACACTCGCACCCTCACCGATACGCGCACCCTCGGCCACCGTGAACGACGCCACCGCACCCGCACCCACCGACGTATCCGTCAGCCGCGACTGCGGACCCACCTCGGCACCCGTCGCGATATGCGTGGCACCGAGCAGCTGCGTACCCGGGTGGACCGTCGCATCCGGCTCGAACGTCACCGACACGTCCACCCACGTCGACGCCGGATCCACCACCGTCACACCGGCCAGCATCGCCCGCTCCACCAGCCGGTCGTTCAGCAGCCGGCGCGCCTGCGCCAGCTGCACACGGTTGTTGATCCCCAGAATCTCCCGGTGATCGGCCGACACCGCCGCACCGACCCGGTGCCCGGCCTCCCGCACGATCCCCAGCACATCGGTGAGGTACTCCTCACCCTGGCTGTTGTCCGTACGCACCTTGCCGAGCGCATCCACGAGCAGCCGCGCGTCGAAGGCGAAGACCCCCGAGTTGATCTCACGGATCGCGCGCTGGCCGGCCGTCGCGTCCTTGTGCTCGACGATCGCGGTCACCGCGCCGGTGCCCGCCTCGCGCACGATGCGCCCGTAGCCGGTGGAGTCGGGGACCTCGGCGGACAGGACGGTCACGGCATTGCCGTCCGCCGCATGCGTGTCACTGAGCAGCCGGAGGGTCTCGCCGGTCAGCAGCGGGGTGTCACCGCAGACGACGATCACGGTGCCGTCGAGGGCGACACCGCTGTTGCTCAGCTCGTCCAGGGCCGTACGGACCGCGTGGCCGGTGCCCTTCTGCTCGTGCTGCACCGCGGTGTGCGCGGCGGGGTCGATCTCGGAGAGATGCGCCTGCACCTGCTCACGGGCATGGCCGACGACCACGACGAGATGCTCGGGATCCAGCTCTCGGGAGGCGGCGACGACATGTCCGACGAGGGAGCGGCCACAGAGGGCGTGCAGGACCTTCGGGGTCGCCGACTTCATGCGGGTGCCCTCACCCGCTGCGAGAACGACGACGGCTGCCGGGCGGTTGGCGCTCACGGGGATGCCCTTCGGCTTCTTGGCTACTTCGGGTGGTGGTCACCCGAAGGATACCGGTGCGTATAGCAGCCGAAACGCGGGCGGGTCCTGACTTGGTAGTCAGGACCCGAAATTTGCCCGTGGGATGTGAGCTCCCCTGCCAGGACTCGAACCTGGAACAAATCATCCAAAGTGACCCGTGTTGCCCATTACACCACAGGGGAGTGTATAAGCTTCCAAACCGGACATTCCGTCAGGCTGGCCGCTCGGCACCCAACACTATGCCGTACCACCAGCCCTCGATGCGACGGTATAGGTCAGCGCTTTGCAGGACTCGGATCACCAGGCAGCCGTGGTAGGCGTCTCCGGCGTTCTTGCGGACGGTCTTGGGGTTGTGTTTTTTGATGGTGGTCTTGTGGAGTGCGGTCACGTGCACGCCGACAAGATCGGCCCAGTACTGCTCGGCGGCTGCCACGTCGGCGGTGCGGTGGATCATTACTCGGTAGCCGACTCGTTCCGGTTCCACGTCGAGCAGGTTCAACCAGGCCAGGTAGAGCCGGATCACATTTGGGTCGCTGTTGACGAAGGTGACGCCCTCCCGTCGGGCGTACGGCTTGTCCTTTGTGCCTTCCGCCCAGTAGAGGGCCACGCCGGCGATGAACAGATCGCGGTCCGAGAGGGCGCCGATTTCTCGTGTGGCATCGGCCTTGGTTTGTTGGCGGGCTTCGTCGCGCCGCTTGAGGGTCGCCTCCCAGCCTCGCCGGGCGATGGCCGAAGCCTCTTCCGGGGTTCGGGGCGGCGGCTTCGGCAGGTCCCGTACCCACAATGAGATCGAGCTCTTCGAGCAGCCCAGCTCGACCTGGATCTCGTCGTAGGTCCTGCCCTCCTTCCGCAGCGCGCGGGCCCGTTCGCGCAGGTCGTCCTTGGCGTTCGGGCGGCGGGTCCAGTCGGGGGCGGGGATGCCTTCGAGGAGGCGGTTGAGGATGTCGTTGTTGTGGACGTGGAGGCGGTCGCGGATCTGGCGGCGGCTGAGGCCGGCGCGGCGCAGGGCGACGGCCTGGGGGCGTAACGCCTCGTAGTCGGGGTGATTCCGATGGGTGTTCGGCATGGGAACAGGGTGCCGCGCCCAGGTGTGCCGAAGAGGCGAAAATGTGGGCGATTCAACAGTTCGAGGGATAACCGGCGGTAAGGGCTGGTAATGGGCCTGATCCGTGACCGGTATTGGGTCGGGGAATCGGGGGCGGGCGCCCGTAGGCTGGGCGGTATGACCGCGACGGGGGCAAGTGAAGGTGTGGGCGCGCGGGGTGCGCCGGTGAGTAACGGGCCGTGGTGGTGGGCCCGGCGGCGGAGCGCCGTGCTGGATGTGTTTCTGGCGGTCGCTTCCGCGTTGGAATGTGTCGTGGAGGGCGCGAATTTCGCGCATGAGGCGCAGGTGCCCGAGCTGCTGGGGATGCTGCTCGGCCTGCTCGCGGGGCCGGTGTTGTTGGTGCGCCGGCGGTGGCCTGTGGTGGTGGTGCTGGTCTCGATCGCGGTGATGCCTGCGGAGATGGGCGGGCTGCTGAGTGTGGTGGGGCTGTACACGCTCGCCGCGTCGGATGTGCCGCGCCGGATCACGGGTTTGCTGGCGGGCATGACGGTCGTGGGGACGTTGGTGACGACCTTCCTCACGCTGCGGGAGGACGTCGCGACACAGCAGGATTTCCATCCGCCGATGTGGTTCGTGCCGCTGATGGCGCTGGCGGTGGGCCTGGTGCTGACGGCGCCGCCGGTGTTGTGGGGTCTGTACATCGCGGCCCGGCGGCGGCTGGTGGAGAGCCTGCGGGAGCGGGCGGACGGTCTGGAGCGCGAGCTGTCGTTGCTGGCGGACCGGGCCGAGGAGCGGGCCGAGTGGGCCCGTAATGAGGAGCGGACCCGGATCGCTCGGGAGATGCACGATGTGGTCGCGCACCGGGTGAGTCTGATGGTGGTGCATGCGGCCGCGCTTCAGGCGGTGGCGTTGAAGGATCCGGAGAAGGCGTCGAAGAACGCGGGGCTGGTCGGCGACATGGGGCGCCAGGCGCTGACGGAGCTGCGGGAGATGCTGGGGGTGTTGCGTACGGCCGACGGGGCGTCGGGGCGTGGCACCGCGGCGTCGGGCGCGCCGGAGCGGCTGGCGGCGGTGGCGTCCCGGGCGGGGGCGCAGGCGACGGTGCAGGCGCGGATTCCGGAGCCGTCGGCGGAGGGGGCTTCGGCCGCGTCTTCGTCGGCCGGATCTTCCGTTGCCGGGGCGGAGTCGTCGGTGCCGGGTGCGGGGGACGCGGATGCCGAGGGGCCGTGTCTGACGGAGCTGGCGGATCTGGTGGGGCAGTCCCGGGCGGCCGGGATGGTCGTCGAGCTGATGGTGGACGAGTCCGCCGAGGGGGAGGCGGCGGCTGTTGACGGGCGGCGGTATGCGGCGCGGGTGGAGCGGACCGTGTATCGCGTGGTCCAGGAAGCGCTCACGAATGTGCACAAGCATGCGCCGGGCGCGCGGGCGCGGGTGCGGCTGGCGCACCGGGACGGCGAGCTCGCCGTCCAGGTGGAGAACGGGCCCTGCGAGGGTGGCGCGGCCGATGCGGGTCTGCCGAGCGGCGGCAACGGCCTGGTGGGGATGCGGGAGCGGGTGACGGCGCTGGGCGGTGTGTTCGTCTCGGGTCCGACGGAGGCGGGTGGCTTCCGCGTCTCTGCGGTCTTGCCTCTTGGGGCTGTTTCCCACGTTGCCGGGTGAGCCGCCGTTTTTCTTGCTGTTGTTCTTTTCCCGCCTTCGGCGGGGGCGGGGTTGGTTGTGTGGGGTGGGGCCCCGGTGGCGTCTGTGG
>NZ_JAMJFM010000040.1:0-89335 GCF_023544705.1 Streptomyces sp. MCA2 | reverse complement strand
TACACCTCCGGACGTTACGCTGCCCCCTGTCGGCGATGATCCGCATCCGCCGCCACCGTCCGCTTTCTCCCATCTTGCGCAGGTCAGCGCTTGATCACCCTTGGATAGCGTGTTTTCCATGTCTTGGTTTGAATCTTTCGTCCTCGGACTCGTCCAAGGGTTGACCGAGTTTCTGCCGATCTCGTCCAGTGCGCACCTTCGTCTGACCGCGGCGTTCGCCGGCTGGCAGGACCCCGGTGCGGCGTTCACCGCCATCACACAGATCGGCACCGAAGCGGCCGTCATCATCTACTTCCGCAAGGACATCGGGCGGATCATCTCGGCGTGGGCCCGCTCCCTCTTCAACCGGGAGCTGCGGCACGATCACGACGCCCAGATGGGCTGGCTGGTGATCGTCGGCTCGATCCCGATCGGTGTGCTGGGCATCACGCTCAAGGACGCCATCGAGGGCCCGTTCCGCGATCTGCGGCTGATCGCCACCACCCTCATCGTGATGGGCGTGGTCCTCGGCATCGCCGACCGGCTGGCCGCCCGCGACGAGACCGGCGGCCGGCACCGCGCCGCGAAGCAGCGCAAGAGCCTCACCGACCTCAGTGTCAAGGACGGCCTGCTGTACGGCGTCTGCCAGGCCATGGCGCTCATCCCCGGCGTCTCCCGCTCGGGCGCCACGATCAGCGGCGGCCTCCTCATGGGCTACACCCGCGAATCCGCGGCCCGCTACTCGTTCCTGCTCGCCATCCCGGCGGTCCTGGCCTCCGGCGTCTTCGAGCTCAAGGACGCCGGCCAGGGCCATGTCGCCTGGGGCCCCACCGTCTTCGCCACGGTCATCGCCTTCGTCGTCGGCTATGCCGTGATCGCATGGTTCATGAAGTTCATCTCCCACAAGAGCTTCATGCCCTTCGTCATCTACCGCATCCTGCTGGGCATAGTCCTGTTCGCCCTGGTCGCGGCAGGAACGCTGTCACCGCATGCGGGCGAGACGGCGGGCTAGAGAGCTCATCCGGGGCTCCGGCGGAAGGGTTCCCGCACCCCCTTCAGGGCCCGGAACAGGCACTCCACCCGCCAGGGCCGCGTGGCCTTCCCGTGACGAACGGCCGTCAGCGATAGCCGGTGTCGTCGGCCGGGAGGCCCCGGTCCTGGACCTCGACGACGTAGCGCCAGCAGTCCGGCCGGGTGCCGTCGGTGTCGGTGAATCCGTAGAGGGGCGCGAGTTGCCCGCTGGAGACGACCGTGCCCGTCCAGCGCGCGACGTCCGGGTCCGCGGCGAGGGCGACGACCGCCCGCGCGACATAGACCGGGGATTCGGCGATGCAGAAGTGCGGCACGTTCACCGTCGCCTCCCGCCAGTTGTCCTCGGTCACACCGAAGGCCTCGAGCATCTTCTCCGAGCGCAGCCAGCCGGGGGTCACGGCGACGGCGGAGCCGTGGTGCGGGGCGAGTTCATGGCTCTGGGCCAGGGTCATCCGCTGCACGGCGGCCTTGACCAGGTCGTAGAAGAAGCCCTCGTGGTGCCGGTAGGCGGCGTTGTACTCCGCGGTGCCGTCGGTCATCTCGATCACCAGCCCGCCGGGGCGGCGGATGAGCAGTGGCAGCGCGTGGTGGCTGGTGATCGCATGGGTGTCGATGCCCATGCGCAGCATCCGCAGGCCCCCGGTGAGATCGTGCTCCCAGAGGGTGGTGCCGAACTGGGCGTAGGCATCGCCGCCGAAGATGTCGTTGACGAGGATGTCGAGGCGGCCGTGGTCCCGGTCGATGCGCTGGACGAGAGCGCGGACCTGGTCGCTGTCGAGGTGGTCCACCCGCAGGGCCGTACCGGTGCCCCCGGCCTCGGCGATCAGTTCACCGGTCTTCTCGATCGTCTCCGGCCGGTTGATCTCCGAGCGGCCTGCGGTCCGGCTGCTGCGCCCGGTGGCGTACACCACGGTGCCCGCGCGGGCGAGTTCCACCGCGATCGCCCGCCCGGCGCCTCGCGTCGCGCCGGCGACCAGCGCGACCTTTCCGTCCAGCGCACCGGCCCGCGCTTCCTCCGTCGCCATGGCCTCGGCCTCCTCCTCTCGTCGTCCCCGCTCAGGAATCCGGGCGGGGACGTGTCGTCCGCGGCAGGGCCGGTGACGGCCTGCGGGGGCGGGGTACGTACGTATTGCCAGGGAATCGTGCCGGTGTCAGGAACTGAGGTGGTATTGGGCCCAGGGCTGATGGGCCGGTGCGGAATCCTCGTGCGAGGGCGCGAGGGTCCCCCACGGAGCAAGGGCGTTGTCCCATTCCGAGGCAAGTGCGGCCATGTCCGGGACGGAATCCGCGGACGGCATCGTGCCGGTGTGCCAGGCCGATGCCATCTGGTATCCGGAGGGCGCGGCGTTCCAGGCGGCCGTCTGCTGTGCGGGGATGGTGTATTCGGTCTCGTGCACCTCGCCGGGGCCGCGCCGGTGGCGTCCTGCATGGTTCTCGGCCGGGCCCGGATAGAACCGCCCCTGGGCGGACAGCTGTTGGGCGCGGGTGACCAGGCGGGTGAGGTCGAGCCCGAATTCGGCGGCAAGTTCACGCAAATCCACGCCGGTCTGCCAACTGCCGATGAGGACCGCGTCCATCGCCGGGGACCAGTTCTGTTCCGGGGCGCCTGTGCCGCCGGCACCTTCGCGGGGCGAGCCGGCGGGACGCGTTCCGGCAGTCGGGTTCTGGTGGGAATATTCGGCAGCGGGATCGGGCGCCGGCGAGGCCTCGTCGGGCTCCCGCACCGGCGCGGCGGGAGTGGAGGCCGCCAGCAGCTCTTCGGCCACGGCGCGGGCGTCGTCCTTGCCCACCGTGCGCCGGGCGATCCGCACTTCACGCTCGTTCAAACCGAACAGACCGGCCACCGCGCCGGTACTGCCCACCGTTACCGCAAACGCCGCCAAAACCCGTGACCGGTCGGCCTGGGCCTCGTCAAGCCTGGCCTGCGCCTCACGCACCCGCTCATCGCCCAGACAAAACGCTTCTGCCAGCACGGCGTTGCGGTCCCACAACTCTCTAGGATCCATACTCATTCAACGCCTCTTGGGCAGAGGTGTCCCGATCTGGCTCAGCAAAGCACCCCAAAGCACCCATCGAACCACCAGATGAAAATCACCCCGGTGCGCGGCCCTCGATCGCGCTTCGACGTGGTCCGGATGTCATATTCCCTGGTCACGTGGCTGCGTAAATACGCAACGCGGATTGTCAGTGTCGTGGGCTAGTGTCGTGATCGACGACATTTTTATCGTTCCATGTGCTCATGGGGGGCCATGACTCACTTTTCCCGTACCTCGTCCCGCGTCGTGGGGACGCTGCTCACCGGAGCCGTCCTGTGCGGCACGGCGGCATGCACGGCGTCCGGCGGCGCGTCCGACGACCGCGGAGCCGCGTCGGGCAACATCAACGCCGTGCCGGTCGCCGCGGTGCAGAAGGCCGTCGACAAGGGCGCCAAGCTCAACTCCGTGTCGTATCGCCTCTCCGGCAAGGTCCCGGGCCAGGGGACCGTCGAGGGCAAGGTGTCGTTCAGCCTCCGCCCGCGCGCCATCGATATGCGGATGAAGGCCTCCGGGGGCAAGGAGGAGGGCGAGTTCTCGGTGCGGCTCGTCGGGGACGCGGTGTATCTCGGCGGGGGCCGGCAGGCGGCGGCCGCGATGGACGGGAAGCACTGGCTCAAGTTCGCCATGAAGGGCAAGAAGGGCGCGGGGGCCGGCGGCCTCGGGGGGATGGAGCGGCAGGCCGACCAGGACCCGGCGGCGCAGGCGTCGTTGCTCCCCCAGTCGGACAACGTCAAGAAGGTCGGCGAGGAGACTGTCGACGGGGTGCGGACGACGCACTACGCCGGTGTGGTCGATGTGACGGATCTGCTGACCAAGCGGGCCGCCAAGAGCGCACTGGACGCGGAGCGCCGCAAGAGGGTCATCGAGCAGTACAAGCAGCTCGGCGTGACCAAGCTGAGCCTGGACATGTGGGTCGGTCCCGACGACCGCACCGTGAAGTTCCGTGAGCGTGCGCAGGCGGCCCAGGGTCCGCTGGACGTGACCATACGGTTCTTCGACGTCAACAAGCCGGTCACGGTCCAGGCGCCGCCCGCATCCGACACGGTGGATCTCCAGCAGAAGCTCAAGGAGGCTGGAAAGCGGCTGGGTTAGCGGGAGTTGGCGCCGCGCGGCGTGGGCTCGTCGAGGTGCGGCAGACCGATCGGGTTGGGGAAGGGCAGCACGTCCGCGGCCAGGATGCGCCGGACCACGGGTTCCAGCGTGTGCAGCATGCGTTCGGTCTCCGCCTCGGGCAGTGGATACAGCAGTCGGCCGGCCAGCCGGTCGGTCGCCGCCTCGATGCGCTCCCGTTCCTGCCGGCCGTGTTCGGTTGCGTCGCCCTGTGCGTCCACGAGGCCACGGGAGCGTAGCCGGTCGGCCGCCGCGGACCACTCCTCCTCGCTCCAGCCGCGGTCCTGCCGCATGGTGTCCCGGGGAACACGGCCCGATGCGGCGGCCAGGACGAGGGCCTCGCAGCCGTCGAGACCCTCGTCGGCGAGCACGGCGAGATGCGCATCGCCTCGGAACTCCCGCAGGGTGGTGACCAGTTGCCACAACCGCTCGACGGGGTCGGCGTGGTCGCACAGTACGCGGTTGGCGGCGAACAGGGGGCGGGCGGTGGCCGGTGCCGCGTCGACGATCGTCTGGAGCGGGGGCAGCATGTCGGCTGCTGCGTGCTCCAGCTCGGGGGCGATCCCGCGCAGTGCGTGGGCCGCCCGGCTGCCGCGCTCGTCGAGGATGTGCGCCGGGCTGGTGACGCTCCAGGCCGCCGGCAGCGCACGGGCCACCATCCCCGGGGCGAACACCCCGAGCACGGCCGTGGCCGCCGCGGGTTCCACTGCCCCCAAGGGCGCCGTGCGGGAGGCGAAGTACCCCATCCAGAAGCCCTTGAGGCCGAGATCCTTGCCCAGGTCACGGCACTTGTCGTCGAAGTAGCACACCGCATGCAGCGGCTCGGTCAACAGCCAAAGCGATCGCGCGCGCAGCTCCATGAACCGCACGCTACCGCCGCCGGCCGGCCGCCGCACCGCACCGAAGCGCGACGGCCGCCCGCCCCGGCGGCCTCGGCACACCCGACCCGAATCGAGGATCACTGGCAATGCCCGGCAACACAGAGATCATCCACAGCGCCCTCGACCGCATCATGGCGGGCTATGTCTTCCCCCGGCGCGCCGCGGAGGCCGACCGGGCGGTCCGCGCCCGGCTGGCAGCCGGTGAGTACGACTCACTGAGCGGTGCCGCGCTGTGCGAGGCGGTGACCGCGCATCTCCAGGAGGCCTGCCCGGACAGACACCTCAGGCTGTTGTGGGAGGACGAGCCCCGGTCCACCGGACCCGGAGACGACGATGGGGGCCGGGCAGCCTTCCTCGCGTTGATGCGGACCGAAAACCAGGGCATCCACCGCTGTGAACAGCTCGACGGCAATATCGGCTGTCTGGACATCCGATGGATAGCGGACGCCGGGGAGGGCGCCCGCGCGATCGGTGCGGCCATGGAGCTGGTGGCGCACACCCGTGCACTCCTTCTCGATCTGCGGGAGTGCCGCGGCGGCTCACCCGCGGGCGCCGCGATGTGGTGCAGCTATTTCTTCCCCGACGACGAGGTGCACCTCAACGACTTCTACGAGCGCTCCACCGACTCCACCCGGCAGTATTGGACCCTCCCGTATCTGCCCGCGCCGCGCTATCTCGGTCGTCCGGTGTACGTACTCACCAGCGCGACGACCTTCTCGGGCGGCGAGGACGTGGCGTACACCCTCCAGGCTCACGGCCGTGCCGAGGTGGTCGGCGAGACGACGAGAGGCGGTGCGCACCCGACCGCCCGGCATCCGGTGACGGAGCACATCACGGTCGCCGTGCCGACGGCCCGGACCATCAACGCCGTCACGGGCACCAACTGGGAGGGCGTCGGGGTGCAGCCGGATCGTGCCGTACCGGCCGAGAAGGCACTCGAGACCGCGCACGGGGAGGCGAGGCAGCGGCTGATGTAGGACGCGCCGACGGGCGGGGGCGGTGGCGGTAGGCGGTGCGCGGGGCGAGGGATACCCGGCGGCCGTCCCGTGCTCGTCGGCGTCCGGGGGCGCGGCCGTCGGCCTGATGGCGGTCCGGCGTCAGCCGCCGGAGCGGCCGCCCGCTCCGAAGCCCGACTGCCAGGCCCACAGGTGGGTGCAGTTGGGGCACTGGAGGTGCAGGACGCTGCCCTTGTTCGACAGGAGGTAGCGCCAGTGGTCACCGCAGGTGCGGCCGTCGCGGCAGGTGCCGCAGCCCTGGTGGTCCTGGCAGCGGGGGCACGGGACCCAGGCGCGGCGGCCGATATCGGCGGTCGGGTCGAGCGGCAGCATGCTCAGGCCTGCCCGGGGCCCGGCAGCACCTCGGCGGCGACCAGCATGTCGTAGGTGGCCTGCTGCTCCGCGTCCAGGCCCGAGTAGAGGAGCCGGTACGCGTCGTTCTCGCCCTCCATCACCGCGACGGGGTCCCAGGTGTCACCCAGCGCCGCGAGGACTTCGGCTCGTCGACGGGCTTCGTGCGCGGCGAGGTCGAGCTCGAATATCTGGTGGTCAGAGGTGTTGCGGTCGGTCATGGTGCGCGTCCTGTACCACTTGCGGATGATGCGGACGTGTCTATCAAGTGGGGCGGCACTGAGGAAGCGTCAGGCGGAGAGCAGCGGACCGGAGGGGCGGCGGAGGGGAAAGGTCGGTAGCACAGGGTGATGCCATGAAATGGGTTATGTAGCAGCAAAAGAGAATTTCCGGAGAGGATTTTGTTTGCGGCATGCCCGATATATTGCGGAATCTAGAGGGTGATGGAATTCATCCCTGCGATGCCGGATCGTCCGCCCCGGCCCTCGTCGAGGAAACGCCCGGCCCCGCGGCAGGCGGCGGGGCGGGCATGCGTCGTAGCGCGACCGCGGCGGCGTCATCGCCGAGCCGGCCGTTCGTGTGCGCCAGCAGGTCCGCGCGCAGTCGGCGCAGCACCTGCTGAGGACCGCTCTCGCTCCAGGCTCCGGCGCGCTCGGCAAGGGGGTAGAAGGTGCCCTTGCCGTCACGGGCCTCGCTCACCCCGTCCGTGTAGAGCAGCAGCAGATCTCCCGGTGCGAAGGGGAAGGTCTCGACCTCGTAGTCCGGGGCGCCGGCCAGCCCGCCGAGGCCGATGGGCAGCGCGGGCCGCTCCGCGGACAGCGGGGTGGCCCGCCCGTCGCGCAGCAGCAGTGGGGGCGGGTGGCCGCAGCTGATGAGGCGGAGGACGTGCCAGCGGTCGGGGATGTCCAGCAGCGCGACGGTCGCGAAGGTCTCATCGGTGTCGAGGACGGGGGCGGGGTCGGTGTTGGGGGCGGGGTCAGTACCGGGGGCGGAGTCGGTGTCGGGGACGGGGTCGGGAACCGGAGTGGCGGCGGGGAGGAAGCCGGCGCCCGTGCCGGGGTCGGCGCCGATCACGGCTTCCGGCCCGCTCTCGACGCCCCGCGCGTTGTCCCACTGGCTGCTGTCCCAGCGGACGGCTCCGTCGAGGTGGACGGCCAGTCTGGGCAGGGTGGCCTGGCGGTGGGCGGCGGCCCGGAAGGCACCCAGGAGGAGGGCGGCGTGACTGTAGGCGGGCAGCCCCTTGCCCCGGACGTCGCCGATGATCAGCCGGGTGCTGGTGGTGGTGCGCGCCGCCGCGAACAGATCACCGCCCATCTCCGCTTCCTCCTCGGCCGCCTGATAGAAGGAGGCGATCTCCAGGGCGCCACTGCGGGCGGGCAGCGGCCGGAGCAGGACCTGCTGCGCGACGGTGGCCACCGAGCGGCTCTGTGTGAGCCGGCGTTCGTTGCGCTCCCGTACGACGGTGAAGAGCACGACCAGCCCGGAGACGACCACCAGCGAGGCGATCTGGGCCTGGAGGTTCCCGGTGAACAGCACCTGGCGCGCGATGCCGATGGACACCTGGGCGGCCACCGCCAGCGCACCGATCGCCGCCGTCAGTCGTGGCCCGGCGAAGGCCGCGGTGATCGCGGGAGCCGCGACGAGCAGCGGCCCCAGATGGATGTCGGGCGGCGCGAGAACATCGATCACGCAGACCGCCACGATCAGCCCGATCGGGAGCAGCACCAGGACGTGGCTCAGTTCCCGTCGTCCGCGCAGAGGCATCCGCCGTGGAAGGGGCATGCCTCATGTTTGCACCCGGGGGAGCGAAATGCCCGGATGGTCCCCGTCATCCCTCCCGTTCCGCCGCCTCTCGCCGCAGGGCCCCGATGAGCAGGTCGAGCGCGGGCTCGACGGCCGAGCCCGCCATGAGCGGGAGGTGCTCCCGTACGCGGTGCAGGCTGGGGAAGTCCTCCGCGGGCAGCCCGGCGTACGCGTCCTGCCAGGCCTGCTCGTCCGCCGCGCGCTGGGCGGGCGCCAGTCGCAGGACGCCGGCGTCCAGGGCCGCATGGCCGAGGGCGGTGTCGACGAGTGCGTGGTAGTGGCGGACGGCGCCGGCCTCGTCGAACCCGGCCTGGAGCAGCAGACCGATCCCCGTGTCGACCGCGTGCTGCTCATGCGGCCGGCCCGTGACCCGGACGGTGCTGAACGCGGCGATCTGCGGGTGGCGCAGCGCGGAGCGGTAGGCCCGCAGGCCGAAGTCGCGCAGGTCGGCGGCCCAGTCGCCACTGGGCGCGAAGCCGGTCATGGACTCGCCGATGAGGCGGTCGGCCAGCGCCAGCAGCAGATCCTCGGTGTTGCGGAAGTAGCGGTAGACCGCGGACGGGTCGGCGCCGAGCGCCGCGCCGAGTTTGCGCACCGTGAAGGCCTGCGCCCCCTGGGCGTCGATGAGTTCGCATGCGGCGTCGACGATGAGGTCGGCCGACAGGACCACGCCTGAACTGGTCGGCCGGCGCCGCTTGCGCTCGACCGGGACGCGCTCGCTCTCCGCCACGCCGCAACCCTCCGCTTCACTCCGCCCCGGCCCCCGGGCCCTCGCGGAGCCAGTTAATCACCAGGTTACGTCAACACCGTTGACACAAGGGTGAAGGGGCTGTTTCATCGGCGGACATACACGGATCACCGCGGTGCCACATCCCGCACCACCCCCCTTCCGTACGACGCGACCGGACCCCGATCCAGGGCCCGGCCCGCGCCGCCCCGCCCCGCCGCCCCACCCGCACCTCCGCGTCCCCCTGGCCGGCCGAGACCGGTCCCGGCCCGCCGTCCTAGGAGTGAGTGCCATGCCTTCCGCAGTGCAGCAGGATCCCGGCCCGGCGAGAATGCGCCGCTCGCTGGGGGTGAAGGACGGGGTGGCGATCGCCGCGTCGAGCACCGCCGCGACCACCAGCATCGGCATCGGAATGGGCACCCTGGCCGCGTACACCGGCCGGCAGACGCCCGCGCTGTTGCTGCTGGCCTTTCTGCCCATCCTCGGTATCGCGCTGTCGTACGCCCGGCTCAACCGCACCGAACCGAACTGCGGCAGCGGCTACACCTGGGTGGGCCGGTCCATCGGCCCCTGGCCCGGATTCCTGACCGGGTGGGTGGTGCTGGTCGGCAACGTGATCTTCATGGCGTACACGGGCGCGGTGACCGGCTCCGTCGTGCTCCAGTTCCTCAACAAGCTGGGCCTGCACAGCATTTGGGGGCTCCCGCTGGATCCGGCGTCGACCGGTATCAGCACCGCCGTCGGTCTGGTCGCGCTGGTCATCGTCACGGTCACCGCCATTACGGGCGTGCACGCCGCGACCCGGCTTCAGATGTGGCTGCTGGTCTTCGAGTACACAGTTCTGCTGCTCTTCTGCGGCTACGCCCTGTTCACCGGCGATCAGCCGTTCTCGCTGTCCTGGCTCAACCCCTTCGAGATCTCCTCACCCCAGGCGCTGGCCCAGGGGATGGTGCTGGCGGTGTTCTTCTACTGGGGCTGGGACGCCGCGTTCAGTGTCAACGAGGAGACCCGCAGCGCCACCGACGCGGCACGCGGCGGACTGATCGCCCTGGTGGCGATGCTGGGGCTGTTCCTGATCGGTGCGCTCGCCTTCCAGCGGGTGATGAGCACCGGCGAACTCATCCACAACGGGCCGCAGGCACTCACCTTCCTCGGCAGCCAACTGGCACCGGAACCCTGGGCCTCGCTGCCCCTGGCCGCCCTGATGTGCTCGGCCTTCGCCTCGCTCCAGTCGAGCGTCATCCCCACCGCCCGCGGCGCGCTGGCGATGGCCCGCGACCGGACGCTGGGCCCGGTGTGGCAGCGGGTGCACCCGCGCTACGGCTCCCCCGCCGTGGGCACCGTGCTGATCATGGCGCTCGCCGCACTGCTCGCCGTGCTCGCGGTCGGCATACCCAAGCTCAACGACATGATCCTGACGGCCGTCAACTCCATCGGCCTGACCGTGGCCCTCTACTACGGGCTCACCGCGCTCGCCTGCGCGGTGCGCTTCCGGCACAGTGTGCGCGACGGAGCGGTGCGCGCGCTGCGGGACGTGGTCGTCCCGGCGGTGAGCGCGCTGGCGCTCTTCGGGCTCGGCGGCTATCTCGTCTGGGACTACGCCACCATGAGCGACCACTTCGAGGCGAGCCCGGACAACGGCTGGTTCATGCTGCTGCTGCCCGCGCTGTTCATCGCGCTGGGCCTGGCCACCGCCGCCTGGGCCAAGTGGGTACGCCGTGCCCCGTACTTCCGCACCGGGCAAGGGACGGACGCCGAGTCGGTCAGTCTGCCGATGGACGCGAACGCCGCTCCGCTCCCCACCCCCTCGGAGGGCTGACCGCGCGCCCGGCCCGCCGCCCGCCCCAGCCCCTGAGCCCCTGAGCCCCTGAGCCCCTGAAGACCACCCCCCTCGCCGCTCACCCAAACACCCAACACACCTGGAGCAGCACCCACATGGATCTCCGCACCACCGTGGCCCCGGAGCCGAACCCGGACACCTCCGGCCCCGGCGCCACCGGCAACGGCCCCGCCGACCTCGTCTTCCTCTCCGGCCCCGTGCACACCGTCGACCCCGCACGCACCCGGGCGAGCGCGGTGGCGGTGCGCGGGGACCGCATCATCGCCGTCGGGCACGACGCGGAGGTCCGTGACCTGATCGGGCCCGCCACGGAGGTCGTCGATCTGCACGGGAAGCTGCTCATCCCCGGTTTCCAGGACGCCCATGTCCATCCGGTCGGCGGCGGACTGGAGCTGGCGCTGTGCGATCTGAGCGCGGCCGACACCTCCGAGGCGTACCGCGAGCTGATCAGTGCCTATGCGGCAGCGCATCCGGAGGCACCGTGGATCACGGGGGGCGGCTGGTCCCTGGAGGCGTTCCCCGGCGGCATGCCGACGAGGGGGTTCCTGGACGCCCTCGTGCCCGACCGCCCGGTGTTCCTCCTCAACCGCGATCATCACGGCGGCTGGGCCAACTCCCGTGCCCTGGAGCGGGCCGGAGTCACCTCCCGTACGCCGGACCCGGCCGACGGGCGGATCGAGCGGGACGCCGAAGGCCACCCGACCGGCATGCTCCAGGAGGGCGCCATGCAGCTGGTGGCCGATCTGATCCCGGAAGCGACACTCGCCGAACAGACCGCCGGACTGCTCAGGGCGCAGCGTCTCCTCCACGGGTACGGAGTCACCGCATGGCAGGACGCGATGCTGGGCCGCGGTCCCGGCGGGGCCGACGTCACCCCCGCGTACGTGGCCGCCCGGCGCGACGGCAAGCTCACCGCGCGGGTGACGGGGGCGCTGTGGTGGGACCGGTCCCGCGGGGCGGAGCAGATCCCCGAACTCATCGCCCGCCGGGAGGAGTTGACCGGCGGACGACTCCGGGCGACCAGTGTCAAGATCATGCAGGACGGGATCGCCGAGAACCACACGGCCGCCCTGCTCAGCCCCTACCTCACCGCCTGCGGCTGCGCCTCCGACAACAGCGGCATCTCCTTCATCGACCCCGAGGACCTGCAAAAGTACGTCACCCAGCTGGACGCGGAGGGCTTCCAGGTGCACTTCCACGCCCTGGGCGACCGGGCCGTGCGCGAGGCGCTGGACGCGGTCGAGGCGGCCCGGCGGACGAACGGACTGCGTGACACCCGGCCGCACCTCGCCCATCTCCAGGTGGTCCATCCCGACGACGTCCCGCGCTTCCGCAGGCTCGGCGCGACGGCGAACATCCAGGCACTCTGGGCGGCCCACGAGCCGCAGATGGACGAGCTGACCATCCCCTTCCTGGGACCCGAACGGGCCGCCTGGCAGTACCCGTTCGGGGATCTGCTGCGCTCGGGCGCCACCCTCGCGGCGGGCAGCGACTGGCCGGTCAGCTCCCCCGACCCGATCGCCGCCCTGCATGTCGCGGTCAACCGCCGCACGCCGGACGGCCCGTCCTCGGCACCCGTCTTCCTGCCCGAGCAGCGCATCGACCTGGGCTCGGCGCTCGCCGCGTACACGGCCGGCAGCGCCTACGCCAACCACCTCGACGACACCGGCACCATCCAGCCGGGAAAGCTGGCCGACCTGGTCGTCCTCGACCGGGACCCCTTCGACGGCGCCGACGAGGAGATCGCCGCGACCCGGGTGCTCCAGACGTTCGTCGGGGGGCAGCGGGTCTACGCGGCCGAGGACGCCTGAGGACGCGGCGCAGGCGGCTCACCCGTCGGCGGAGCGGCCGGCCGCCGCACGGTCGCCGTCCGACGGGCCCGGGCCTCCCGCGCCGCGCCACTGCGGCGCTGTTCACCCGCCCCGCGGCCGCCCCGCCGGTGCGCGGCGCCCTGCCGGCACGGTCACCCGCTCCCCCGGTGTCCGGGCCGGCGCGCCGCGTCGCCCCCCGTTGGCGAAGAAGTCCGCCAGCGGCAGTGTCGCCGCGCCGACCGTGACGGCGTCCGGGCCGAGGCTGCCGAGGTCGATGGTGACGCGGCCGGCGGGGTGGGCGAGGGAGTAGGCGGTGGCGTAGGCGCGCACGGCGGGGAGGAGGTACGGGCCGAGCTGGAGGCCGGCCCAGCCGCCGATGAGGACCCGTTCGGGGCTGAAGAGGTTGACGAGGTCGGAGATCCCGGCGCCGAGGTACTCCGCGGTCTCGTCCAGGACAGAGCGTGCGACCGGGTCGGCGGCCGTACCGTCGTCCGGTGGGCAGGCGGCGGCGAGCAGGGCCGTGACCCCCGCCTCCTCGCCGGCGTCCGCCGGCAGCCGGCCGCCCGCCTCCTGCCAGCGCTGTAGCAGCGCCTCGGCCCCGGTGTACGCCTCCAGGCAGCCGCGGGCACCGCAGCGGCAGCGCCGGCCGCGGACGCTGACCGTCAGATGCCCCCACTCACCGGCACTGTCACACGCGCCGCCGTCGATGACGCCGTCGGTGACGATGCAGGCGCCGACACCGGATCCGAGGAGCACGATGGCCGCGTCCTGGGCGCCGCGGCCGCCGCCGAACCACATCTCGGCCTGGCCCAGCGCCTTGGCGCCGTTGCTGAGGAAGAAGCCCACACCGTCGGGGAGTTCGACGGCCTCGCACAGCAGCGCCTCCAGCGGTACGGCGTCCCAGCCGATGGTCTGACCGTGGACGACCGCGCCGCCGGGCCCGCCCCGGTCGAGGATGCCGGGCACGCCGACGCCGACGCCGAGCAGGCTCCCGGGGGCCACCGCGCTCTCCCGTAGCACGGTGGCGATGCCGTCGGCGATATGGCGGACGATGAGGTTCACGTCGTAGCCGTGGTGCGTCAACGGGAGTTCCGAACGGGCGAGTTCGGTCATGGCGAGGTCGAAGAGTTCGACCCTGACCCGGGTCTCGCCGACGTCCACACCGATCAGAGCGCCGCTCGCCGGGGCCACCCGGAGCAGGGTGCGCGGCCGGCCGCCGTCGGATTCGACCACACCGGCCTCCTCCAGCAGTCCGTCGTCGGCGAGTTCGGTGACCACGTTGCTGACGGAGCCTGAACTGAGGCCCGTTGCGGGACCGAGCTCCTGGCGGCTCATGGGCCCGTCGGAATACAGCCGTTGCAGGACCGCCCTGCGATTGGCCCTCCGCAGGTCACGCACGGTGCGTTGGGATCGCTCGACCATCTTGTTCCCTTCCGGCCCGCGACCTGGCGGTGTCCGCTCTCTTGACGCACCCTCCTCTCGGGCCTTAACTCACGTCCTAAGTTAAGCCATGAGGCCGTTCAGGAAGTGAACACGGTCTCCCTCCGGACTCCTCAGAGAGAGGCGTATCCGTCATGCGCATACTCCGAGCCGCGATCGTCACCGCCACCGCCACCGCGCTCGCCGCCGTGGCATCCGGATGCGGCGGCGGGACGAGCCCCGGAGGGACCGGCGACGACTCCCCCACGACGCTGACGTACTGGGCTTCCAACCAGGGGCCGAACGTCGAGGCGGACAAGAAGATCCTCGGTCCCGAGCTGAAGAAGTTCGAGCGGCAGACCGGGATCAAGGTGAAGCTGGAGGTGATCCCCTGGCCCGATCTGCTCAACCGGATCCTCACCGCCACCACGTCGGGTCAGGGGCCCGATGTCCTCAACATCGGCAACACCTGGTCCGCTTCGCTTCAGGCCACCGGCGCTCTGCTCCCCTGGGACGAGGAGAACCTGGACGCGATCGGCGGACGCGACCGCTTCCTTGCCCCCGCGCTGGACGCCACGGGCGTGGCCGGCAAGGCACCGGCCGCGATCCCGCTGTACTCGCTGGCCTACGCGCTCTACTACAACAAGCAGATGTTCAAGGACGCCGGGATCAGCAAACCCCCTGCCACCTGGGCCGAGTTGGTCGCGGACGGCAAGCGGATCGCCAAGGACGGCAAGTGGGGTCTGGGCGCCGAGGGCGGTCAGCTGACCAACAACATCCATCAGGCCTTCGCCCTCGGCAAGCAGCACGGCGCCGACTTCTTCGACCGCTCCGGCAGGCCCACCTTCACCTCGGACGGCGCGGTCGCGGCGGTCAAGCAGTACATCGACTTCATGGCCAAGGACAAGATCATCGCCCCGGGCAACGCGGAGTACGGGCAGAACCAGTCGCTGCGGGACTTCGCCACGGGCCGGACCGCGATGGTGCTGTGGCAGGCCGCGGCCACCACCTTCGCGGCAGACGGGATGAAGCCGGACGAGTGGGGCGTCGCTCCCGTGCCCGTCCCGTCCGGTACCCCGGGCACCGGCCGGCAGACCAACTCCATGCTCGCCGGCATCAATATCGCCGTCTTCAAGAACACCCACAATCTCAACGGCGCGCGGAAGTTCGTGAAGTTCATGACGAGCGACGGCGAACAGCGGCTGCTCAACAAGACCTACGGCTCCATACCGCCCGTCACGGCCGCCCAGCAGGACCCGGCGTTCAACCGCCAGGACACCAAGGTGCTGCGCGAAACGCTCGCCAGGAGTGCCACGCCGCTCCCCCAGATCGCCGAGGAGTCCCAGTTCGAGACGTCCGTCGGCACCGCCATCAAGGACCTGTTCGCCGACGCGGCGGCCGGCCACCCGGTGACGACCGCCTCCGTCAAGGCGCGGCTGGGCAAGGCCGAGCAGCAGATGACGAAATGAGGGCCGTTGCCAGGCTGCGCCGCACCGGCCTGCCCTACCTGCTGCTGCTCCCCGCGCTGCTGCTGGAACTGCTGGTCCACCTCGTCCCGATGGTCATCGGCATCGTGATGAGCTTCAAGGACCTGACCCAGCTCTTCCTCGGCAACTGGGGCGCCGCCCCGTGGAAGGGGCTGGGCAACTACCGCGTCACCGTGGATTTCGACGCCCCGGTGGGTGCCACGCTGCTGCACTCCTTCTTCGTCACCTGTGCGTTCAGCGTGCTGACGGTCGGCCTGTGCTGGCTCCTGGGGACCGCGGCCGCGCTCTTCCTCCAGGAGAACTTCCGGGGCCGCGGTCTGCTGCGGGCCGTCTTCCTCACGCCGTACGCGCTGCCCGTCTACGCCGCGGTGATCACCTGGGCCTTTATGTTCCAAAGGGACAACGGCCTGGTCAACCATGTCCTGCACGACCAACTGCACCTCACCGACGGCCGGCCCTTCTGGCTGCTCGGCGACAACAGCTTCCTCGCGCTGCTCGTGGTCGCCGTCTGGAAGACCTGGCCGTTCGCCTTCCTCGTGGTGATGGCCGCGCTCCAGAACATCCCCAAGGACCTCTACGAGGCGGCGGCGCTCGACGGAGCGGGCATGGTCCGGCAGATCCGCCGGATCACCCTGCCCTCCTTACGGCCCATCAACCAGGTGCTGGTGCTGGTGCTGTTCCTGTGGTCGTTCAACGACTTCAACACGCCGTATGTGCTGTTCGGGAAGGCCGCTCCGGAGGCCGCCGACCTCCTCTCCATCCACATCTACCAGTCCTCGTTCGTCACCTGGAACTTTGGTACCGGCTCGGCCATGTCCGTCCTGCTGCTGCTCTTCCTGCTGGTGGTGACGGCCGGCTATCTCCTGGCCACCTCGCGCGGAAGGAGGCATGCCGATGCCTAGCGACACCGCCCGCGCGCCCCGTACAGCCGGCCGCCGGCGCTCCCCCACCGCTCCGCCCCGCTCGTTCCTCTGGACCCGCCGGATCGTCCTCACCGCACTGGCCGGCTTCGTGCTGCTCCCCGTGTACGTCATGCTCAGCAGCTCGCTCAAACCGCTGGAGGATGTCTCGGGTGCCTTCCGCTGGCTGCCGAGCGAGCTGACGGTCCGCCCCTACCTCGACATCTGGCACACCGTTCCGCTCTCCCGGTACTTCACCAACTCACTGATCGTGGCGGGCTCGGCCACCGTCTGCTCGGTGACCGTCGCGGTCTTCGCCGCCTACGCGGTCAGCCGCTATCAGTTCCGCGGCAAGCGGGTCTTCACCGTCACGGTCCTGTCCACGCAGATGTTCCCGGGCATCCTCTTCCTGCTCCCGCTCTTCCTGATCTACGTCAACATCGGGAACTCCACCGGTATCGCCCTCTACGGCTCCCGCGGCGGCCTGATCCTGACCTATCTGACGTTCTCCCTCCCGTTCTCCATCTGGATGCTCACCGGGTACTTCGCGTCGGTGCCGCGCGAGCTGGACGAGGCCGCGTACGTGGACGGCTGCGGCCCGCTCGGTGCGCTCTTCCGGGTCGTGGTGCCGGCCGCGCTCCCCGGGATCATCGCGGTCGCCGTGTACGCCTTCATGACCGCCTGGGGCGAGGTGCTGTTCGCCTCGGTGATGACCAACGACACCACCCGCACCCTCTCGGTCGGGCTCCAGGGCTACGCCACCCAGAACGACGTCTACTGGAATCAGGTCATGGCCGCGTCCTTGGTCGTCAGCGTCCCGGTGGTCGCCGGGTTTCTGCTGCTCCAGCGCTATCTGGTCGCCGGGCTCACCGCCGGGGCCGTCAAATGACGCACGCCGAAAGGAACTCCGTGACCGACCGGATCGACTTCGCCGCCCTGCCGGACGACTTCGCCTGGGGCGTGGCCACCTCGGCGTACCAGATCGAGGGAGCGGTGGCCGAGGACGGCCGCGCCCCCTCCATCTGGGACACCTACGCGCACACGCCAGGAAGGACCGACAACGGCGACACCGGAGACCGGGCCTGCGAGCACTACCACCGCTGGCGCGAGGACATCGCGCTGATGCGCCAACTGGGCGTCGGCGCCTACCGGTTCTCGGTGGCCTGGCCGCGGGTCGTGCCGGACGGCGACGGCCGGGTCAACGCCGCGGGCCTGGCCTTCTACGACCGGCTCGTCGACGGCCTCCTGGAAGCGGGCATCACCCCGTACGCCACGCTCTACCACTGGGACCTGCCGCAGGCGCTCCAGGACCGCGGCGGCTGGCCCGTACGGGAGACCGCCGAGCATTTCGCGGCGTACGCCTCGGTGGTCGCCGCGAAGCTCGGCGACCGGGTCCCGCACTGGGCCACACTCAACGAGCCGCTGTGTGCGGCCTGGATCGGCCATCTCGAAGGCCGGATGGCGCCCGGTCTCACGGATCTTCCGGCTGCCGTGCGTGCCTCGTACCACCTGCTGCTCGGTCACGGCCTGGCCGTACAGGCGATCCGGGCCGCGGCCGCGGACGCCGGGATCGGCATCGTCAACAATCTGAGCACCGTCGAGCCCGCCACCGGGTCCGAGGCCGACGCCGCGGCGGCACGGCGGATGGACGGGCACACCAACCGCTGGTGGCTCGACCCGGTGCACGGCCGCGGCTTCCCCGCGGACATGCGCGAGGTGTACGGCGTCGAGCTGCCGGAGCGCGCCGGTGATCTCAAGACCATGGCGGAGCCGCTGGACTGGCTGGGGCTGAACTACTACTTCCCGGCCGTGGTCGCGGCCGAGCCGGCCGGTCCGCCGCCCTTCGCCCGTCCGGTGCGCCGGCTGCACGTGCCCCGTACGGGCATGGACTGGGAGATCGACGCGGGCGGCATCGAGACGCTGCTGCTGCGGCTGACCCGGGAGTACGCGGCACAGAGGATCTATGTCACCGAGAACGGCTCCGCCTACCCGGACGTGGTCGGCCCCGGGGGCACCGTCGAGGACCCCGAGCGCACCGCGTATCTGCACCGGCATGTGGCGGCATGCGCCCGCGCGGTCCGGCGGGGCGCACCGCTCGCCGGGTATTTCGCCTGGTCGCTGATGGACAACTTCGAGTGGGCCTACGGCTACGACAAGCGCTTCGGCCTGTTCCATGTCGACTTCGCGACCCAGGCCCGCACCCTCAAGGACAGCGGCCGGCACTACGCGGAGCTGATCCGCGGCCACCGGCGCCGCGGGACCCCGCACGCGCACTGATCCGTACATGCGGGGCGGACCGGGCACCGCGAGTTCGCCGGGGCCCGGTCCGCCCGGCACGCCGCGTGCCTACTCGATGACGAGCTCGACGTCGATGTTGCCGCGGGTGGCCTTGGAGTACGGGCAGTACGCGTGCGTCGCCTCGACCAGCTGCCGCCCGGTCTCGCCCGCCAGGGCGTCCGGCAGCTCCACCCGCATGACGACGCCCAGGCCGAAGCCGGTGTCGTCCTTGCCGATGGACACCTCGGCGGTGACCGACACGTCCTTGGTGTCGAGCTTCATCTGGCGGCCGACATTGCTCATCGCGCTGGCGAAGCAGGCCGCGTAGCCGGCGGCGAAGAGCTGCTCCGGGTTGGTGCCGGCGCCGTTGCCCCCCAGTGCCGGGGGCATGGCCAGGGCCAGGTCGATCTGGCCGTCGGAGCTGACCGCCCGGCCCTCGCGGCCGTTGGCGGTGGCGACAGCGGTGTACAGCGCGTCCATCTCAGTTCCCCTTCGGTAGCGCGGCGGCCGTTCCCCGGCCGCCCGATGACCTCACAGTGGCACACATTTAAATTGCACGCAACTAAGTTGCACACAACTAAATGGCTTACGGGGAGCTAACCTGGACCCATGACCCCGACGACCAGGCCCCCGGTCCCCGACGCCGAACTGCTCCGCCTCGACCACCAGGTCTGCTTCTCGCTGCACGCCGCCTCGCGGGCCTTCGGCGGCGTCTACCGGGATGCCCTCAAGGACCTGGGCCTGACCTACCCCCAGTACCTGGTCATGCTGGTCCTGTGGGAGCACGGCTCCCAGCCGGTCAAGGCCATCGGCGAACAGCTCCGCCTGGACTCCGGCACCCTCTCCCCGCTCCTCAAACGCCTGGAGTCGGCCGGCCTGGTACGCCGCGAACGGAGCAGCGAGGACGAGCGGTCGGTCACCATCCACCTCACCCCCGCCGGCGACGACCTGCGCGAGGCGGCCCTGCCGGTCCCCCGCAGGATGCTGGCCGCGACCGGCCTCACGATCGAGGAACTGCGCACGCTCCAGGGCCTGTTGGGGCGCGTGACAAGCGCCCTCGACGAAGCCTGACACCGGAGGATTCCGCAGTCCGCCGGCCTCCGGCCCGTGCCTCTCGCCCCTCCGCGGCGTTACGTACGTAGGTGCTTTCCACGGCGTCCGCAAGGCGAGGCACCCACGCCCTGTCCACCCCGGTGCGCTCATCACCCCATTGAGCTACCAAGGTTGGGGAGTCATCAGGACAAAGGCGTATAAAGAGGGGTCAAACCAGCCGGAGCCGCCGGTGAAATCCCGCCCACGACGCGGTTGGCAGCATCGCCTACGACAAGCGGAGGAGCGCCACGTGAAAGCGGCAGAAGTTGTCAACACCTTGCTGGTCCAACGATTCGGGGTCTCCTCGGTCGACATCGCCGACGAGACTCCGCTGCGCAGCCTGCGCCTCGACTCCCTGGCGCTGGAGGAACTCCGCGTCCTCATCGAGGAACGACTGGACATCGACCTCGACGAGGTCTCGCTGACCCCGCGGAACACCGTGGGCCAGCTGGTATCGGCCGTCGACGGCAAAGTCCCGGCATGACGGCCCGCCAGGAGCCGTTCTCCGCGGCCGTAACAGGACTGGGACTGGTGACCGCGGCGGGCGTGGGAGCGAAGGCCACCTGGCACTCCGTCACCCAGGAAACGGTGCCCGGCGGAGTGACCCATCAGGAAGAACTCGCCGATCTGCCCTGCGACTTCATGTACACCATCGCCGACCTGGACACCACCGAGCTGCTCGGGGTGGCCACCCAGCGGCTGATGGACCGCTTCGCCCAGCTCGCGGTGATCGCCGCCCGGGAGGCCGTCTCCGATGCCGGACTCGACCCGGAGTCCTGGGACAGCAGCCGCGTCGCGGTGGTCATCGGCTCCGCTCACGGCGGACTGCCGTTCTACGACCAGCAGCATGTCGCCATGGCCGGGCGCGGCGCCCGCCGGGTCTCCCCCAAGCTCGCCCCGCTGACCGTCGTCAACAGCGCCGCCAGCAGCGTCTGCATGGACGTCGGCGCACAGGGCCCCAGCCTGGGCGTGGCCACGGCCTGCTCCTCCGGCACCGTCGCCCTGGGCACCGCGCACCAGCTGCTGCGTGCCGGGGTCTGCGACATCGCCATCGCCGGCGGGGCCGAGTCGGTCCTCTCCCGGCTGCTGATCGCCAGCGCCTGCCAGATGAAGGCGGTCTCCACCCGCCGGGACGATCCGGCCACCGCCTGCCGCCCCTTCGACGCGGGCCGGGACGGCTTCGTGGTCGGCGAGGGCGCCGGGCTCCTCGTACTGGAGCGGCCCGAGCACGCCAGGGCCCGCCGGGCGCCCGTCCGCGCGCACATCCGCGGATACGGCGCCTCCAGCGATGCCTACTCGGCCGTGGCCCCGGAGCCCGAGGGCAGGGGCATCGAGCGGGCACTGCGCAGCGCGCTGGCCGACGCGGGAGTACAGGCCGGCGATATCGGCCATGTCAACGCGCACGGCACCTCGACGGTCGCCAATGACCACATCGAGGCGGCCGTGCTCCAGCGGGTCCTCGGCGATCACCCCCTGGTCACCTCGACCAAGGGGATGACCGGGCACGCACTGGGCGCCGCCGGCGGGATCGAGGCCGCGCTGACCGTGCTCGCCCTGGAGCAGCAGCTGGTGCCACCGACCGCCAACCTCGAGGTACTGGATCCGCGGATCCCGATCGACATCGTGCACAAGGAAGCCCGGCAGGCGGCGTTCGACTGCGCGGTCAAGACGTCGCTCGGCTTCGGCGGGCACAACGCCGCACTGGTCCTGACCCGCTAGCCCCCGCGCCGCGTCGTCGCGCCCGCTCCCGCCGTGCCCCGAGAAGGAATCTGAATGTCCGAGGAAACGATCCGCTCCTTGTCGGTGCACGGGGTGTCCTATTCCTACCGGCGGCTGCGACAGCCGCGGCGGATCACCGAGCCCGTGCTGGTGCTGGGCGGCGCGCTGCAAGGAATGTTCGGCTGGCCGCAGATGGAAGATCATCTGGGTCCGCTGGCGGACGTGGTCACCGCCGATCTGCCGGGCATGGGGAGCGCCGACCCGCTTCCGCCGGGGCCGAGCATCGATGTCGTGTGCGCGGCGATCGAGGGCATCATCGACGATCTGGACGTCCCGCGGATCAATCTCTTCGGCTTCTCCTACGGGGCGGGCCTGGCCTACGGATGCGCCCGGCGGTTCCCCAAGCGCATCGCGCGGCTCGCCCTGGGCGGCGTTCCGGCGCACATCAGCGAAGCGCAGATGGAGCTGTGGCGACGGGCCTCCGACCATCTCTCGCACGGCGACACCGAGGCCTTCGCGACCCTGGTCACCGAGGGTCTGATGTGCCTCGACGACCGTCGGCACGTCGCCCACCGGAAGCTGGCGTACCGCTATGTCAGGCGCTCCATGCTGCATGCGGCCCGGAGCTCCCGGCACGCCGTCGACTCGCTGCGCCGCGGGATCTCGGACCGTCCGGACTTCTCCGGCGGACTGACCGGTGTCCCCACGCTCGTCTTCAGCGGCGAGCACGACACGGTGACCTCCCCGGCCCGGCAGCGGGACTTCGCGGCCACCATCCCGGGCAGCCGCTTTCTGATGATTCCCGACGCCGATCACTGGGTGGTGCTCGAACGGCCGCAAGAGGTCGCGGACTTGGCGGCCCGGTTCTTCACCGATGGGCCGCTGAGCTCGGCGCCCTGTCTCGCGCCGGTGGTGCGCGAGGAGACGTCGGCGGCCGATCCGGCGTGTGTGTGATCCGCCGGGGGCAATTGCATTCCCTTGCAGTTATATAACCTCAGCGGCATACTAGGGATATGCCCCTACCGTTCGAGGTACTCGCGGAGCCGAGCCGGCGAAAGATTCTCGACCTGCTCCTGGAGCGCCCACGGCTGGTCGGCGAGCTCACGGAGCAGCTCGGACTGAGCCAGCCCGGCACCTCCAAGCATCTGCGGGTGCTGCGCGAGGCCGGGCTGGTCCAGGTCCGGCAGGATGGCCGGCGCCGCTGGTACGCGCTCCGGTCCGAGCCCCTGGCGGAGCTGGACGCCTGGCTCGCGCACTACCGGCATCTGTGGACCGGGAGCCTTGACGCCCTGGAACGGCATCTCGACGCCATGGAGGACGACCCCCGATGAACCCGCACTCCGACCGCCTCACCACCGGCGACGGCCGCAACGCACTCCGTATGGAGCGCAGGCTCGCCCATCCGCCCGCGAAGGTCTGGGCGGCGATCACCGACCCGGCGCAGATCGGGCGGTGGTTCCCCTCCGAGGTCACCGTGGAACTCCGGCCCGGCGGCGCGATGACCTTCTCCATGCCCGGTGTGACCGGTGTCGCCATGACCGGTGCGGTCACCGATGCCGAGGAGCCCCGGCTGTTCGCCTTCACCTGGGGCGAGGACCATCTGCGCTGGGAGATCACACCGGACGGCGACGGCTCGCTGCTGACCTTGGTGCACACCTTCGGCGACCGGTTCGGCGGCGCGAGCTTCGCCTCCGGCTGGCATCTGTGCCTCACCGCACTGTCCCAGCTGCTCGACGGCGAGCCGACGGCCGTGCCGCGCGACACCGGAGAGCTGCACGAGGCGTATGTCGAGCAGTTCGATCTCGGAGAGGGGGTGATCGAGGACACCCCGGAGGGACCGCGGGTCCGCTTCGAGCGCCAGCTCGTACGGCCCGCCGAGACCGTCTGGGCGGCGCTGACCTCGGAAAACGACCCTGCGGTAGGTGCGCCCGCGCCGGAAGGCTTCACCGCGGGGAAGGCCCCGGCCGGGCCCGTCACCGAGGCGGCGGCCCCCACGGTGCTCGCCTACCGCTGGCACCCGGAAGGCACGGTCCGCTGGGAGCTGGGCCGGGGCACCGGCCATGGCGCCCGGCTCGTCCTCACCCAGACCGGCCCGCGGGGCTTTGACGCCGACGCCGCACGGAATGCGTGGCACGAACGCATCGAGCACCTTGCGGCACGACTGCTGGAGAACTGAAAAGCCGCGGCCCCCGCTGCCGCATCCGCGCGCCCCCTATGGACTCCATAGGGGGCGCAGCGTTTCAAGGGCCTGACTTCGAAGTCCCGCCTGCGGAATTGCGCTTCCCCCGGTGTGAGCCAGGCAACTTTGCGGTGCCGCGGAGGGGCTTCGGACGGCGGTGCCGGGTGATGCCCGGCACGAGACGTACGTCACGTACGAGCATGCCTAGTCGATGCCCTTCCCCGCGCTGAGCGCAATGCACGGCATTTACAACGGACATCTCGCCCTATCTCACGAAGATAGGTAGTACAAGGCATCTTTGCCACCATCCAGGGCGCTCGCTAACCATGTTCGGCGTAACACCGGGAACGAGCCTGCGACCTCAGCCAGCACGGCGAACGCGGCCATTCCCCTCGGTCTCACGCGCCAACCGAAGGCCGCTCTCCCCCGCCACCAAGCCCTGGAAGAGGTCACATTCACATGCCCAACTTCACCCTGCCCCGCCCCGTCCGTATCAGCCGCGGCCAGAAGGTCTCCGCGGCGCTGGTGGCCACCGCGAGCTGCGCCGCCGCCCTGGCGTTCACCGCGGCGCCCAGCAACGCCCAGACCACCGCCGCGGACGCACCGGCAGCGGTGAAGCCGGTCAGCGCCAACGGCCTTCCGCTTACCGCGAAGGACCGCGCCGACGACGGCAAGAAGGCCCAGGCGGCCGCCTCGTCCGTCACCGCCGGCCACCTCAAGGTCACCGCGGTCGAGAAGCAGGGGCACGCCGCCGAGCAGGCCGCCAACCGGTCCGTCGAGCGCAAGGCCATAGCCAAGCCGAAGGCGGCCCCCAAGCGCTACGCGAACAACCTCGACGGCTGGATCCGTGAGTCGCTGGCCATCATGAAGGACAAGGGCATCCCCGGCTCCTACGAGGGCCTGCACCGCAACATCATCCGGGAGTCCGCCGGTGACCCCAACGCCGTCAACGACTGGGACATCAACGCCATCAACGGCGTGCCCTCCAAGGGCCTGCTCCAGGTGATCCAGCCCACCTTCGACACCTACCACGTCGCCGGCACCCCCAAGAAGCTCACCGACCCGATCGCCAACATCACCGCGGCCGCCAACTACGCGGCCCACCGGTACGGCTCGATCGACAACGTCAACTCGGCCTACTGAGCCGGAGGGACGCGACCGTGAGGACGGTCGGAGCAGACTGAATACGGGTGCCGCAGTGCGGCCCCAGGCATGGCAACGGCAGTGGCCCTGCCCGCATCTCGCGGGTGGGGCCATTGCCGTTGCCCTTTGCCGTTCGGCGCTCGTGCCAGGCGTCGGCAAGGGCGCAGGACGTCGGTGCCCGCACCGGACGCCGACGCCCGGCGCCGCGCGTCAGTAGCGGTCGCGCCCCGCCAGGCCGCCGCCGAAGAGGATGTCGAGAACCTGGCCCGCGAAGCGAAGTCCCTCTCGCTCCTTGAGCGTGAGGTGGTGCCGGCGGTACGAGCCGTCCTGCTGGTGGCCATCGGCCGGTGCCGCGGCGGCGACGCCCGTCGCCAGGAGGCCCGTGGCGAGAAGCCCGGTGAGAACTACGGCGATACGACGGATCATGAGCACGTCCCTACGGTGAGTGATGACTGTCTGCGTGTCACCTTCGGGGAGCGGAGGGCCCGTAGTCATGCGACAGCTCCGGGCGCTGCTGCGAACGGACCAGCAGCACCGCCGTATCGCCGTATCGGGACCGCACCTGCGGCCCGTCCGGCACGCTCCCTTCCGCGATACCGCGCACCCGCGAAACCTGCCGCTGTCCCGATCGTGAATCAGGGCACAATTGCCGCCCTATTCGGCCCCGGACTCGGTGTCCCGCAGCACATTTGGGGATTCTCGGCGCTCCACACGGGGTCGCCGGCCGCACAAATGGGCTGCCCTCCGTGCCGGAATCAGTGCCGGAGAACCGTAATTCCGGTGTGAGCCAGGCAACTTATGCACACCGGCCGAGCGGCCTTTGAAGGCGCTCTCGGGTGACTCGGGGCACGCGACGTACGTCACTTACGAGCCCGCTTAGTCGATGGCTATGCCGCCATTCCGGGCCAACGCCGCCAGGAACGCTTATCACTTCTGGAATCCGGGTTTATCTCACGAAGATGAGTAGTACCGAGCACCATTGCCTCGATTCGGGACCGGCGTTAACCATGGATTCCGACGCACCGAGAGCGAGCTTGCGACTCACGCCCCAAGGCGATCGCAGCAAAGACCTCCCGTGCGGAACGCGCCGCCAAAAAAGGCCGCCTCCCCGTCCCCAGTACCTGGAAGAGGTCAATCTGCATGCCCAGCTTTACCCTGCCCCGCGCTGCCCGCATCACCCGCACCCACAAGATCGCCGTGGCCGTTCTGGCCGCCGCGGGTGCCACCTCGGGCCTGGCCCTCACCTCGGCGCCGGACACCGCTCAGGCCGCTTCTGAGCACGCCCCGGCCGCGGTCAAGCACGTCGATGCGAAGGGCCAGCCGGCCAAGGCGGACGACGCCAAGACCGGCCGCGCGGTGACCGCCTCGGTCGCCGACCACGTCAAGGTCGACTCCGTCGCCAAGCAGCACAGCGCCAAGCAGGCCGCCAGCCGCTCCGCCGAGCGCCCGGCCGTGAAGGACTACCCGAACAACCTGGACGGCTGGATCCGTGAGTCGCTGTCCATCATGAAGGACAAGGGCATCCCCGGCTCCTACGAGGGCCTGCACCGCAACATCATGCGGGAGTCCGCCGGTGACCCGAACGCCGTCAACGGCTGGGACGTCAACGCCGTCAACGGCACGCCCTCCAAGGGCCTGCTCCAGGTGATCCAGCCCACCTTCGACAGCTACCACGTCGAGGGCACCCCCAATAAGCTCACCGACCCGATCGCCAACATCACGGCTGCCGCCAACTACGCGGCCGACCGGTACGGCTCGATCGACAACGTCGACTCGGCCTACTGAGCCGACGAGCCGAAGAACCGTCGCCGGCCCTCCGAGCCGGCCCGGCCCGACGAGGCCACGGGAATGACGGACCATAAAAGCGAGCCGGCAGGCTCGGCACAGAGCAGCTTGCGAAGCGGCGGAATGGCGCGTTCGCCGCTGCGCGGTGGAGCGGGTCCCGGCAGTGCCGGGGCCCGCTTCGCTCTGTCGTACGGCACGACGGCGCGGGCCGGCGGGGGCGCGGGTGACCGAGTCCGGCCGCCAGACGGGTGAGATGCGGGGCCGGTCGGCGGACGAACGGCCTGTTGGGTCATAGAGTCAGGCGGTTCTGCGTATAAGTCTCTTATCGGCAGGATTCTGCTCAAAAGCTGCCGAACCTGACTCAACCGAAGGCCTTCGGAGGCATGCGATGCCCTTGCGCAGATCCGGTCCGGCCCGCCGTACAGTCCCCATTGCGGCCGGAACTCTCTTCTCTCTTCTCTCCGTGCTCGCTCTGCCCCTCGCGCTGCCCGGCTCCGCCACGGCGTCGGATGCCGAGAAGAGACCCGCCCACCCCGAACAGGACTGGATGGGTTCCACCATCGCGGCCCATGAGGGCACCATCCGGGCAGGTGCAGGCGGTATCGAGCCGCAGTCCTCGTCCAGAAGGGCCGTGTCCGGCGTCGATGTCTCCAGCCACAACGGCAAGGTCCGCTGGAAGTCGCTGCGCAAGTCCGGGGTGCGTTTCGCGTACGTCAAGGCCAGCGAGGGGACCAGCTACACGAACCCGTACTTCGCGCAGCAGTACAGAGGCTCGTACGCCTCCGGCATGATCCACGGCGCGTACCACTTCGCGCTGCCCGACCACTCCAGCGGCGGTTCCCAGGCGCGGTACTTCGCCGACCACGGCGGTAGCTGGTCGCCTGACGGCAAGACCCTGCCCGGCGCGCTCGACATGGAGTACAACCCTTACGGCGCGACCTGCTACGGCAAGAGCCACAAGTCGATGGTCAGCTGGATCCACGACTTCGTGCGCACCTACCGTGAGGAGACCGGCCGCGACGCGGTCATCTACACCTCCACCAACTGGTGGAAGCGGTGCACCGGCAACTCCGGCAAGTTCGGCAGGACCAACCCGCTGTGGATTCCGCGCTACGGCTCCTCCGTGGGCAAGCTGCCGGCCGGCTGGCGGTTCCACAGCATCTGGCAGCACACCTCCTCGGGCCACCCGGTCGGCGACCGCAACCGCTTCAACGGCACATTCACCCGTCTCAAGGTCCTTGCGAACGGCGACGACTGATCCTCTTCCCCGCACCCGCACCCGGCCGGTCCCATCCACCGTCTGAGCGGCCCGAGTCGGGTGCTTTTTTCGACAACCCGGTTCGAACAACGGGGAATTCACTTCCGCGGTACAACCATCCACCGCCGACCGCTGTCCAACACTGCGAAACGACCACGCGACGCACTCCACCCGACGGGGGTATTCCGATGAAGCGTTCACGTGCCATCGCAGGATCCGCAGTGCTGGCCGTGGCGAGTATCGCCACGATGACAGCGGCCACCACCGCGACCGCGGCCACGAAGGCCGCGTACAACGGAGCCTGTGGCAGCGGCTACAGCGTAGTGAATTCCGTACCGGTCACCGGAAAGGGGACCGTGTACCTGACGTACAGCGCAAAGACCGGAAAAAACTGTGCCGTGACGGTGCGCAACAGCCCCGGTAAGCCCGTGTACATGTACACGTATCTCACGGCCACCGACGGCAGTTCCGATTGGGTTTACGACAACGGGCAGTACACCTCCTACGCCGGTCCCGTCTATCTGCCCGCGAAGGGCATTTGTGTGGACTGGGGTGGCTCGATCGAGTCGGTCAGCGTCAGCGTTTCCGGCTCCAACTGCGGCCGGATGGCTGCCGGCGTCGTGAAGCACCACTGAGTCGGCCGTGACGGCGGGTTCCCGGGCAGCGCCCGCCCGGGGACCCGCCGTTGGCGTGTCGTACGCCGAAAGCGGCGGGCGGCCGGGGTGGGGAGGGGCGGCTCACGCCGGACGGGCGTGGTGCTCGGCCGCGGCGGCGGCCGCGATGTTGCGGGCCATACCGCCGAACACCGCGGCGTGGAACGGCGAGATGGACCACCAGTACGCATGGCCGGTCAGTCCGTGCGGATGGAACAGGGCCCGCTGGCCGTAGAGCGTGCGGCCCTGGGCGTCATGGCCGACCGTCAGTTCCAGCCAGGCCAGGCCGGGGAGCCGCATCTCGGCGCGCAGCCGCAGCAGCCGGCCCGGCACGACCTCCTCGACGCGCCAGAAGTCGAGCGAGTCACCGACCCGGAGCCGCCCCGCGTCCCGTCGGCCGCGGCGCAGCCCCACCCCGCCGACCAGCCGGTCCAGCCAGCCGCGCACCGCCCAGGCGAGCGGGAGGGAGTACCAGCCGTTGTCGCCGCCGATGCCTTCGACCACCCGCCAGAGCACCTCGGGCGGGGCGTCCACGGTCCGCTCCCGCCGGTCGGTGTAGAGACTGCCGCCGGCCCAGTCGGGGTCGGTGGGGAGCGGATCGCTCGGTGCACCGGGCACCGCGGCATTGGACCAGCGGGTGGTGACCTCGGCGTCGCGTACCCGGCGCAGCGCCAGTTCCAGCGCGTCGTCGAAGGCGATGGGGTGGCCCGGCGGGTCCGGGTCGGGGACGTAGCGGGCGATGTCGTGCTCGTGGCAGACGACCTCGTGGCGCAGTGATTCGGCCAGCGGACGGGCCAGGCCCGGCGGCACGGGGGTCACCAGGCCGATCCAGAGGCTGGACAGACGGGGGGTGAGCATCGGCACGGCGAGGATCAGCCGTTCGGGCAGCCCGGCGACCTGGGCGTAGCGCTGCATCATGTCGCGGTAGGTGAGGATGTCGGGCCCGCCGATGTCGAAGGTCCGGCTGACGTCGTCGGGGAGGCGGGCGCAGCCGACGAGGTAGCGCAGCACATCGCGGACGGCGATCGGCTGGATGCGGGTGCGCACCCAGCTGGGGGTGACCATGACCGGCAGCCGCTCGGTGAGATAGCGCAGCATCTCGAACGAGGCCGAGCCGGAACCGATGATGACGGCGGCGCGCAGTACGGCGGTGGGGACACCGGATGCCAGCAGGATGCCGGCGACCTCGGCACGGGAGCGGAGGTGGGGCGACAAGTCCCGCTCGGGGATGCCCTCGGGGCTGAGTCCGCCGAGGTAGACGATCCGGCGCACTCCGGCGGCGCGGGCCTGGCGGGCGAAGATCTCCGCGGCCCGGCGGTCGGCGTCCTCGAACCCCCGCCCGCTGCCCAGGGCATGCACGAGGTAGTAGGCGACATCGACGCCGTCCATGGCGGTGCGGACGGAGTCGGCGTCGGTGACATCGCCGCGCAGCACCTCCGTCCGGTCGGCCCAGGGGTGGTCGCGCAGCTTCTCCGGTGTCCTGGCGAGCGCCCGTACGGCGTATCCGGCTTGGAGCAGCTCGGGGATCAGACGGCCGCCGATATAGCCGGTGGCGCCGGTGACCAGGGCACGGGCGCGCGGCGCGGGCGGCACCGGGGCCTCGCCGTTGTCGGCCATGTGCACGGCCTCCTCCGGCTGGCGGCAGCACGATGAACCTGCCCGCCAAGTGTGGCACCGGCGCGGGCGCGGAGCATTACGGCGCGGGCCCGGACGGATGGCGCCGGGCCGCCTGCCGGCGGGTGCGGGACAGCCCTTACGGCGTGCCGGGCGCCCCGGTGCTCTCCCGTGCCTCCAGGTGCGGCAGTTCGCCCTGTACGGTCCGCAGCGGCCCGCCGTCGAGGACGGCGAGGAGTTCCCGGGCGGCGAGCCTGCCGAAGCCGGGGGTGTCGCGGACGAGTGCGGTGAGCCGGGGGTGGGTGACCCGGCACAGCGCCGAGTCGTCCCAGGCCACGATCGACAGCGCGCCCGGTACGGCGATGCCACGCCCGGCGGCGACCGAGGCGCCGGCCACGGCCATCACATCGTTGTCGTAGATGATCGCCGTGGGCGGCTCTGCGGCGTCGAGGAGGCGGCGGGTGGCCTCGGCTCCCTCGGCGTCGGAGTAGTCGGTGGTCACCGAGTGGACGTGCCGGTGGTCGAGGCCCCGCAGGTCCGCTTCGGTGCGCAGGGAGCGGATCCGGCGCTCGGTGTGGGCGAGGCCGGGCAGCCCCGCGATATGCACGATGCGGCGGTGTCCGAGGCCGTAGAGGTGATCGAGGACCCGGGCCATGGCCTTGGAGTCATCGGCCCAGACGGTGGAGAGCAACGGGTGGGGCGGGGTGCCGGCCGGTACGGACGCGGCGGGGCCGGAGGTGCCGGGCGCGGGGGCGTCCGGCTCGCGCGTGGCCGGGCCGCCGACAACCACGGCGGGCAGGCCGAGCGAGGCGAGCAGTTCCGGCCGTGGGTCCTCGGTGCGCGGGTCGACCACGAGGACGCCGTCCACCCGGCGCTCGGCCCACCAGCGGCGGTAGAGCGCGCATTCGGCATCGAGATCCTCCACGACCTGGAAGAGGAGGGCGATCTTCCGTGCGGAGAGCACTTCCTGGATGCCGGAGACGAGCTGGAGGAAGAAGGACTCCACGCCCAGAGTCTGCGCGGGCCGGGCGAGCACCAGTCCCATGGCGCCGGAGCGTTCGCCGGACAGGGCGCGGGCGGCGCTGTTGGCCTGCCAGCCCAGTTCCTCCGCGACGCGGCGCACCCGGGCGCGGGTGTCCTGGGAGACGCCGGGCCGGTCGTTGAGCGCGAAGGAGACGGCGCTCTCCGACACCCCGGCCCGGCGCGCGATGTCCTTGATCGTCGGTCGGCGGGCCGGCTTGGGCCGGGCCGCCTCACCGGGCGCTGTCATGGCGGGATCCCCCTCGTACTGAACCGCATTAGTGCGCCTCAGTCTGATCAGCACCCAGGGGCCTGTCAAACGCCGTACGAACGGGTGGAGCGGGGCCGCTTTCCCGCCTCCTCCGGCGAAGCCCGCTACCGGGGTATTGACACCTACTAAAACGCATTAGTAGCGTCTGCCGCGTCGTCGCCCGAGGTCTCGTTGAATAGCCCTCAAAGCGTCCGGGATACCCGCCGCATTCTTTACTGCTGCCATAAATCAAGGGGAATTACCGGCCCCTCGCGGCCATCCCGTCCGTGTCTGGTCCGAGCAAAGGAGCCACCAGCCATGCGTATATCCCGTCGAGCAGCCGCCGCGACCGCGGTCCTGGTCACCTCGGCGCTCGCCTTGACCGCATGCGGGCCCTCGGGGGGATCCGGCGGTTCGGACAGCGCCTCAGGCAAGGTCGAGGGCCAGATCACCTTCCAGACCTGGAATCTCAAGGCAAATTTCAAAAAATACTTCGACGGGGTCATCGCGGACTTCGAGAAGAAATATCCGGACGCCAAGGTGAAATGGGTGGACCAGCCCGCCGAGGGATATCCGCAGAAGCTGAGCGCGGACGCCGCGGGCGGCACGCTGCCCGATGTCGTCAATGTGTCGCCGGATCTCGCCTATCCGCTGGCCAAGGCCGGGCTCGCGCTGGATCTGGAAAAGGCGGCCGGAAAATACCGCGGCGAGTATCTCGACGGGGCGTGGCGCAGCCACCGGATGCCGGGGATGCCGGGTGTCTATGCCTTCCCCTGGTATCTGAACACCGGGCCGATGTTCTACAACAAGGAGCTCTTCGCCAAGGCCGGGCTCGATCCGGAGAAGCCACCGACGTCCTACGACCAGCTGTTCAAGGACGCGGTGTCGATGGCGCGGAAGAGCGGCCGAAGGATAGCGATGCTCGCGGGCACCCCGTCGACCGAGGACTTCGGGCGCTATGGCGTGCGGCTGATGAACACGCAGGGAACGGAGTTCACCTTCAACGAGCCCAAGGGCGTCGAGCTGTTGCGGCACTACAAGGAGCTCTATGCGGCCGGGGCGCTGGACTCACAGGCGCTCACCGCGCAGGCCGAGTCCGCCGGGCGGAAGTTCCAGCAGCAGTCCGTGGCCATGAATCCGGGAAGCGCGCTCGATCTGGAGAACTTCAAGAAGGAGGCGCCGAGCCTCTACCGGCACATCGGCATCACGGACGCGGCCAACAACACCGGCAAGGCCAATATGTACGTCCAGGGCCTGATGGTGAATGCGCAGAGCAAGGTCAAGCCGGCGGCCGTCGCGTTCGCGCACTTCGTCACCGACAAGAAGAACCAGATGGCCTTCGCCCAGCAGGTCACCATCTTCCCCAGCACCAAGGGCTCGCTGGACGACCCGTACTTCACCAAGGAGGACGGCACCGATGCGACCCGGGTGCGAGTGGCCTCCGCCAAATCGCTGAAGACCGCGGTGAATTACACCCCGGTGCTGCTCAGCGACCAGATGAAAACCGTGCTGCGCAATGCGGTCGCCAAGGCCGTACAGGGCAAGCAGTCTCCCGAGGCGGCGCTGGACGGCGCGGTCGCCGAGTGCAATCGCCTGCTCAAGACCGGCTGAGACCGAGGCGCTTCGTGAAGACCGGAACGAAACCACCCGGCCGGGATGCCATGGCTGTCCTTTCACCGGCCTCCGCTCCCCCGCAACACCCCGCACCGCGGCGCTCCCCTCACGGCATCCGTACGCATCTGCCGTTCGGTCCCTGGCTGTTTCTGGCTCCCGGGCTGCTGATCGTCGCCGCATTCAGTCTGTATCCGTTCCTGAGCACGGTGGCCCATTCCTTCACCGACGCGCGCACCCTCACCGCGGGGCAGTTCGTCGGCGGCGCCAATTACCGGGAACTGATCCATGACGCCATGTTCTGGACGGGGCTGCGCAACAGCCTGCTGTACGTCCTCGGGGTCGTACCGCTCCTGGTGCTCCTGCCGCTGCTGCTGGCGATGCTGGTACAGCGGCAGATCCCCGGGATCACCTTCTTCCGGGCCGCGTTCTACACCCCGGTGGTCGCTTCCGTCGTGGTCGTCGGTCTGATCTGGGTGTGGCTGCTGGACGACCGGGGGCTGATCAACGCGCTGCTGGAGGCGCTGGGCTTCGGCAGGGTCGGCTTCCTCAGCGATCCGTGGCTGCTGCTGCTCAGCGCGATGGCGGTCACGGTCTGGAAGGGCCTCGGCTACTACATGATCATTTATCTGGCGGCGCTGGCCAACGTCCCCAGGGAGCTGCACGAGGCGTGCGCGGTCGACGGTGCGGGGGCGGTGCGCCGCTTCCTGACCGTCACGGTGCCCGCGGTGCGCTCCACGATGGTGCTGGTGGCCGCGCTCTCCTCGGTGGGGGCGTTCAAGGTGTTCTCCGAGGTCTATCTGATGGCCGGTCCGACGGGCGGACCCGGCGGCGAGGACACCACGTTGGTGATGCTCGTCCAGCAGGCCGGCACCGGCCTCAGCGGACGGGTCGGCTATGCCTCCGCGCTGTCCGTCGTGGTCTTCGTCCTCACGCTCGGACTGATGCTGCTGGTGCTGCGCGCCAACCGCAAGGAGGAGCGATGAGCGCCCTCGGCCGGCAGGAGGACCGCCGGGAGCCGGACCGCCGGGCCGGTTGGGAGCGTGCCGAGCGGCGGATTCCGCGGTGGCAGCTGCTGCTCCGCTATCTGCTGCTGCTCGCCGTGCTGGCACTGACCGTAGGACCGTTCCTGTGGCAGCTGTCCACCTCCCTCAAGGGCGCCGGCGAGGACATCTACCGCTATCCGCCGAGCCTGATCCCGCACGAGGCCACGCTCGGCAACTACGCCGGGGTCGCAAAGATCATCCCCGTCTGGGACTTCGCGCTGAACTCCCTCCAGGTCGCCGTCGCCAATGTGCTCACCAACTGCGCGGGCGCGGCCCTCGCGGGCTACGCACTGGCCCGGATGCGCTTCAAGGGCCGGAAGGCCGCACTGGTCGTCTTCATCATGGCGATGCTGGTGCCGGTCGAGAGCATCATGATCGCTCAGTTTGTGACGATGCGGGAGCTTCAGCTCAACAACACCCTGCTCGGGGTGGTGCTGCCCGGCTGCATCGGGGCGATGAACGTGCTGCTGATGCGCAATGCCTTCGCCGGTCTGCCGTACGAGGTCGAGGAGGCCGCGTATGTCGACGGCGCCAACGCCTGGCAGCGTTTCGTGCGGATCGCGCTGCCCTCGGTCAGGGGCACCCTCGCGGTGGTCGCGATCTTCGCCTTCATGGGGGCCTGGGACGACTTCCTGTGGCCGCTGATCGTGCTGAGCGACCAGTCGAAGTTCACCCTGACCATCGGCCTGAACTTTCTGCACGGCACCTTCGCCGACAACCAGCGGCTGGTCGCGGCCGGCACCGTCATCGCCGTGCTCCCGCTGATCGTGCTGTTCGCCTGTCTGCAACGCTCCTTCTTCCGCGGCGTCGGCGAGGGCGCCGTCAAGGGCTGAACCGTCGACCGGCCCCGCATACGCCCTTTCCCGCTCCCCCTCACAGGAAGCTCCCTGCCCGTGCCGCACACCACCCGCAGCCCGGCGCGCTTCCGCGCCGGCACCACGCCCGGCCAGGGCTCCCCGCCCCGCTTCGGCGCCAACTACACGCCCACCCACGGCTGGTTCCACCACTGGCTGGACTTCGACCTGGATTCCGTACGCGCCGACCTCGACTCCCTCGCCGCCCTCGGCCTGGACCACATCCGGGTCTTCCCGCTGTGGCCGCTGTTCCAGCCCAACCGCACCCTGATCCGGCCGCGCGCCGTGGAACAGCTGGTGCAGCTGGCGGACGCCGCGGCCGAGCGCGGCCTCGACGTCAATGTCGACGGGCTACAGGGACATCTGTCGAGCTTCGACTTCCTGCCCGCCTGGACCCGGACCTGGCACCGCCGCAACCTCTTCACCGACCCCGAGGTGTGCGCCGGCCAGGAGGAGTACCTGCGGACCCTGGCGGCCGCGCTCGCCGACCGGCCCCACTTCCTCGGGATGACGCTCGGCAACGAGATCAACCAGTTCTCGGACCGCCCGCACCCGGACCCCGACCGGATCACCGACGCGCAGGCCACGGCCTGGCTGGAGCGGATGCTCGCGGCCTGCGAGCGCGGCGCGCCCGGACGGATGCATCTGCACGCCGCGTACGACGCCGCCTGGTACCAGGACGGCCATCCCTTCACCCCCGCCCAGGCGGCCCGGCTGGGCGCCGTCACGGCCGTGCACTCCTGGGTGTTCAACGGCACCGCACAGCGGCACGGCCCCACCGGCACCGCCACCGAGCAGCACGCCGCCTATCTCATCGAGCTGTCCAAGGCCTGGGCGAGGGACCCGCACCGCCCCGTGTGGCTCCAGGAGGTCGGCGCGCCCGCACCGCACATCCCCGAGGCGGGGGCGGCACGGTTCACCGAGGCCACCGTCGTCAACGCGCTGGACTGCCCGGACGTCTGGGGCGTCACCTGGTGGTGTTCACACGATGTGTCGCGGTCGCTGGCGGACTTCCCCGAGCTGGAGTACGGGCTGGGACTGCTCGACAGCGACCGCAGGGTCAAGCCCGCGGGGCGGGCGATCGCGGCGCTGGTCGCGGACCGGCGCGGCCGTACGCACCGTCCGCCGGTACGCACCACCGCGCTGGCCGTCGACGTCGGCGGGGGCGACGCCGCGCCCCGCCGCTCGGTGTGCGCGCCCGGCGGCCCGGTCTTCGAGGCCTGGGCCGAACTCACGGCCCAAGGCGTCCGCCCGGCTCTCGTACTGGCCGAACTCGCCTCCGACAGCGCACATTTGACGTCCCGCGGCATCACCGAGGTCTGCACACCCGACGAGGTCGTCCGGTCGCCGCGCCGGCCGTCGTCATCCTTCCCCCACCGGAGGAGCACCTCATGAACCGGTACCCCTCTCCCGTGTCCCGCCGCCGGGTACTGCTGGCCGGGGCGGGCTCCGCGGCCGCCCTGCTCGGTCCCTCCCTCGGGGGCGGCACCGCGGCGGCGGCCGGCCGGCCCCGGGCCGGCGCCGCGGACTCCCTGCAACCGTATGCCTCGTACTGGTTCCCCGACTCGCTGCCGTCGGGCACGCCCGGGGACGGCATCACCTGGCGCAGCCTCAAGGCCTGGACTCCGGGGAACGACCGGGATCTGGCGTTCAACACGGCGACCGTGCCGCTGGCCGAGCGCTTCACCCCGGTTCCGGCGAACGCCACGGCCCGCGCGAGCCAGGCCCGGATCAGCGCGCTCGCGGCCTTCGACCACACCGCGGGCAACCCGTCGCAGGGCTCGTCGACCGCGGACTACTACGCGCCCACCCACTGGGCCTACCTCGATGAGCTGGTCTTCTGGGGCGGCTCGTCCGGCGAGGGCCTGATCCTGGCGCCGAACGCACCGGTCGTCGATGCCGCACACCGTCACGGCGTCCCGGTGCTGGGCACGGTCTTCCTGCCGCCGGTCGCCTACGGCGGACAGCTGCGCTGGACCCGAGACCTGGTGCAGAAGGACGCGGCCGGGCACTTCCCGCTCGCCGCGAAGCTGGTGCAGGTCGCGACGGCGTACGGCTTCGACGGCTGGTTCCTCAACGCGGAGACCGGTGGCGGTGACGCCGCACTGGCCGCCGATATGCAGGCCTTCCTGCGAGCACTGCGCGCCGCGGGCTCCGGGCACGGTCTGCGGATCACCTGGTACGACGCGATGAACAGGACCGGCCAGGTCGGCTGGCAGGGTGCGCTCGACGAGCTGAACCAGCCGTTCTTCCAGGACGGTGCCGGTCCGGTCGCCGACTCGATGTTCGTGGACTTCCGGTGGAGCGCCGGGCGGTTGGCGGACTCGGGGCGGCTGGCGGAGCAACTGGGGCGCAGCCGCTACGAGTTGTGGGCCGGGGTGGATGTCGAGTCGGCGGGGTGGGACAGCGGCACGGACTGGGACGCGATCATCCCCGGCGGGCGCGATCATGTCGTCTCGTACGGCTTCTACCGTCCCGAGTGGACCCTTCACCATCTGCCTGCGGAGCGCACACCCGGACAGTTCCACGCCGCGGACGACCGGTTCTGGTCCGGTGAGGGCCTGGATCCGACCCGGCCCGGCGGCACCGGCGGCTGGCGCGCACCGGCCGCCGCCGTCGCGGACCGCTCGACGCTCACCGCACTGCCCTTCGCCACCACCTTCAACACCGGTCATGGTCTGCGCTGGTACGAGGGCGGTGCGGTCACCTCCGCCAGCTCCTGGAACCACCTAGGCCTCCAGGACCGGCTGCCGCCGAGGCGCTGGGCGGTGCGGGCCGCGGGGCAACGCCCGGAGGTGTCCCTGGACTTCGCCGACGCGTGGCGCGGTGGCAGCAGCCTGCTGGTGCGGGGCGCCCTCGACGCGCCCGCCACGCTGGAGCTGTTCCCGGCACGGCTGCCGGCCGGCCCCGCCACCGTGCTGGACCTCACCCACCGCCTCGACCCGGCCTCGGGGCCGGTGACCGTCGAGGTGGCCGTGGCACTGCGGGACGCGCCGTCGCCGGGCGAACCCGCCCCGTACTCCTTCCTGCCGGCCGGGACCCTCGCACCGGGCAGCGGCTGGCGCACCACCTCCCTGCGTCTCGGCTCCCTCGGCCCGGGGACCCTTCATGCCCTCGGGGTGCGGCTGACCGGCCGCGGGGGCGCCGCGGCGGCCTGGCGGCTGGGGGCGCTCGCGATCCGCGACGCCACCGGGTCCCCGGCCGCGCCCACCGGGCTGAAGGTCACGGGTACCGCCACCGCGGACGGGGCGACCGCGGTGCGGCTGAACTGGCGCCGCGCCCCGGGCCCGGTGCGCCACTACGAGCTGTACCGCCGCTTCCCGGACGGGACACGGGAGTTCCTCGGCGGCACCTGCGGTACGGCCTTCTACGTACCGGGCCTGCGGCGGGCCCGGAACGAGCCGGCCGCCCGGCTCGAAGTACGCGCCGTGCACGAACTGTTCACCGTCTCGCAGCCGTCGAGGACCCAACTCCCCTGGTAAGTACCGACGGCCACCGGATTTCCTTGCCGCCGTCACCACCCCTCAACGCTACGGAGCCCCCTCCATGCATGACGATCGCGCACTGATCGAAGCCCGCCTCAAGCGCGTCCTGGACGAGCGCATCCGGCCCGCGCTGTATCCGGAATCGGTTCCCCTGGACGTCGCGGCCTGGGTCGCACCGGGAACAGGGGGCTCCGCTGCTCGCACGGAGTCGAGAGCTCGGGGAACGGTGCCGGTGGCCGAGGGACTGGCCGCCGCCCATACGCCGGTGGCGGTGGGTGACGCCTGGGGCGCCCCCTGGGGTACGACATGGTTCAAGGTCCGTGGTGAGGTGCCGCGGGCCTGGGCAGGACGCACCGTGGAGGCGGTGCTCGACCTGGGCTTCGACGAGCGGATGCCGGGCTTCCAGTGCGAGGCGCTGGTCCATCTGCCCGACGGCACCCCGGTCAAGGCGATCAATCCGCGGAACCAGTGGGTGCGGGTGGGCGCGCCGGTGCGCGGCGGGGAACACGTCGAATGGCACCTGGAGGCCGCGTCCAATCCCGTCATCCTCGATGTTCACCCGTTCCGGCCCACGCAGTTGGGCGACCAGGAGACGGCGGGGAGCGAGCCGCAGTACCGGCTCGCGCGGATGGACCTGGCGGTGTTCGACACCGAGGTGTGGGAGCTGATCCAGGATCTTGAGGTGCTGGGTGAGCTCATGGCCGAGCTTGCGGTGGACAGCCCGCGGCGCTGGGAGCTGCTGCGGTCGGTGGGACGGGCGCTGGACGCGGTGGATCTTCAGGATGTGAACGGGACGGCGCGGGCGGCCCGTGCGGAACTGCGTACCGCGCTGGCGGCGCCGGCCGGGGCCTCCGCGCACCGCATCAGCGCGGTGGGGCATGCGCATATCGACTCGGCGTGGCTGTGGCCGCTGCGCGAGACGGTACGGAAGGTGGCCCGTACGGCGTCGAACATGACGGCGCTGCTGGAGGACGAGCCGGAGTTCGTGTTCGCCATGTCGCAGGCGCAGCAGTACGCCTGGATCAAGGAGCACCGGCCCGAGGTCTACGCCAAGGTCAAGAAGGCGGTCGCGGAGGGGCGGTTCGTACCGGCGGGCGGTATGTGGGTGGAGTCGGACACCAATATGCCCGGGTCGGAGGCGATGGCCCGGCAGTTCGTGCACGGCAAGCGGTTCTTCCTGGAGGAGTTCGGCGTCGAGAACGAGGAGGCGTGGCTGCCGGACACCTTCGGTTTCGCCGCGGGACTGCCGCAGATCATCAAGGCGGCGGGGGCGAAATGGCTGCTGACGCAGAAGATCTCCTGGAGCCAGATCAATGCCTTTCCGCACCACACCTTCCGCTGGGAGGGCATCGACGGCACCCGGATCTTCACCCACTTCCCGCCGGTGGACACCTACAACTGCCAGATGGCGGGCAGTGAAATCGCCCATGCGGCACGGAACTTCAAGGACAAGGGGGTGGCGCGGCACTCGCTCGCGCCGACCGGCTGGGGCGACGGGGGTGGCGGCACCACCCGCGAGATGATCGCCAAGGCCCGCAGACTGCGTGATCTGGACGGCTCGGCGACGGTGGAGTGGGAGCGGCCCGCGGACTTCTTCGCGAAGGCGGAGGCGGAGTACCCCCAGGCGCCGGTGTGGGTGGGCGAGCTCTATCTGGAGCTGCATCGCGCGACCCTCACCAGCCAGGCGAAGACCAAACGCGGCAACCGGCGCAGCGAACAGCTGCTGCGGGAGGCCGAACTCTGGTCGGCCACGGCGGCGGTGCTGGCCCAACACCCCTACCCCTACGCGGCGTTGGACCGCCTGTGGAAGACGGTGCTGCTCCACCAGTTCCATGACATCCTGCCCGGTTCCTCCATCGCCTGGGTCCATCGCGAGGCGGCGGAGACCTATGCGGCGGTCGCCGCCGAGCTGGAGGGCATCGTCGCGGCCGCACTGGCGGCGCTGGCCGGCCGGGGGGACGCGGAGCTGGTGGTGAACTCCGCGCCGCACGCCCGCGGCGGGGTCGCGGCCGGGGCCGTGGCCCCCTCGGTGAGCGAGGGGTCCGAGGTGGCGGCCGTGCCGCGCGAGGGCGGCGGATTCACGCTCACCAACGGTCTGCTGCGGATCGAGATCGACGACCGCGGTCTGGTGGTGTCCGCCTACGACCGGGCGGCCGCACGCGAGGCCGTCGCGCCGGGCGGGGCGGCGAATCTGCTCCAGATCCACCCGGACTTCCCCAACATGTGGGACGCCTGGGACGTGGACGCCTTCTACCGCAATGTCGTCACCGATCTGACGGATGCGGACGAGGTCGTGCTCGACGAGGTGTCCGGGGAGGCCGCGACGGTCCGTGTCAGCCGTACCTTCGGCGGCTCCCGCGTGGTGCAGTCGCTGACACTGGCGCGCGGGCAGCGGCGGCTGGACATCGACACCGAGGTCGACTGGCACGAGACCGAGAAGTTCCTCAAGGCCGCGTTCCCACTGGACCTGCACGCCGAACGCTACGCGGCGGAGACCCAGTTCGGGCATCTGTACCGGCCCACCCACACCAACACCAGCTGGGAGGCGGCCAAGTTCGAGGCCTGCGCGCACCGGTTCGTCCAGCTCGAGGAGCCGGGCTGGGGCGTGGCCCTGGTCAATGACGCGACATACGGCCATGACGTCACCCGTACCGTCCGGGAGGACGGCGACCGTGGCACCACCACGACCGTCCGGCTCTCCCTGCTGCGGGCCCCGCGGTTCCCCGACCCGGAAACCGACCAGGGCCTGCACCGCTTCCGCTATGCGCTCGTCCCCGGCGCCACCATCGGCGACGCGGTGCGCGAGGGCCATCGCATCAATCTGCCCGAGCGCCGGATCAGCGGTGCCGCGGCGGTCGCGCCCCTGGTCACGGTCGACAACGACGCCGTGGTGGTCACCGCGGTGAAGCTGGCCGACGATGCGAGCGGCGATGTGGTCGTCCGTCTCCATGAGGCGTACGGCGGGCGGGCCGCCGTCACCTTGACCACGGCCTTCGAGCCGGCCGACGCCCTCGCCACCGACCTGCTGGAGCGCCCGGCCGAGGACGGTCCGGTGCTCGACCGGCAGGGGAACACGATCCGGATGCGGCTCCGCCCCTTCCAGATCGTGACCGTGCGGCTGCCCCGGGCGGGCAGCCGGTAGCGGCCGGACGGGGGACGGCGGGCGGCGCCGGGGCCGGCCTACGCCCCGGGGCCGTCCGAGGGCGACCGGGCGTCGCGGCAGGTGTCCCGGCGCAGCTCGTGCCGCCGCTCGCGCCCGGTGCCGCGCCCGGCCGCCCGGCCTCGGCCGGGCCGATGGCCGTACGGCGCCTCATGGTCCGGATCGCGGCTCGGGTCCAGGCCCAGCATGTCCGTCAACAACGACAGATCGTCCGCGTCGCGCGCATGGCCTGCCAGCGCCTTCCTGGCGAGCCGTCGTTCCTCGTCACACGGCATGCCGCGCGGCGCGGCGTCCTCGGCACTGCGGTGTTCATCGCTCACCGCTGCATTCTCGGCCGGACCGCACGACCGTGCCCGTCGAGCGAGCCACCGGCCGCCCGGCGGAAACCGCCGGCGAGGCGTTGCTCCACACGAGTGAGCGAAGTCCCTCAGGACCGGCTCACGGCAAGGGAACCTCCGACACCGCTTTTACCTCTATATGGGCACTTGCACTTGATCACCCAGTCGCGGAGTCCCCCTTGAAACGCCCTTACGCCGTCGCGCTCGCGGCCACCCTCCTCGCCGCCTGCGCACTGCTCACCGGCTGCTCGGAGACCGGAAACCCGGTCGACTTCAACGCCGGCGCCAAGAATGACGGCGCCGCGCGGGCCAAGCCCGTCGACGACGACACCCTCATGCCGACCGGCCCCAGGAGCGACTTCCGCATCACCCGGACCCTGGACGACGGCACCCATATAGCGCGGGCGACGCTGCACGGCCCGAAATCCGGCGTCACCGGAAGCGTCTGGGTCTGGGCCCCGAAGGAATACCGCGACCCGAAATACGCCAAAAGCGGATTTCCGGTGCTGATAGCCCTGCCGGGTGGCCTGGGCAGCCCGAAGGAGGCCGGCGGGGTCACGAATTACTGGGTCGGCGGCGATATCGAGCTCCAGGAGAACCTCACCCGGTGGACCGCGGAGGGCAAGAGCCTGCCGTTCATCGTGGTGATGCCGATGCTCAACCCGGACACCCGCTATCACGACGCCAGCGACATACCCGGGCAGCAGAAGATGGGGACCTGGCTGACGGAGGACGTGGTCCAGCTGGCCAAGGCCAATTTCCGTACGTTCAAGTCGCGCGACGGCTGGGCCTTCATGGGCTCGTCCTCGGGCGGCTTCGCCGGACTGAAGTCGGTGCTGAAGCACCCGGATAAATTCAAGGCGGCGATAGCCAGCGGCCCGGACATGGCGCCGGATTCGCCGCTGTGGGCGGGGCACCGGGCGGAGCGGGACGCCAACACTCCGGCGAAGCTCGCCCAGCAGCTGCTGCAAAAGGGCGGTCCGGACGTCTACCTCGCCTTCCAGGCCGGCACCAGGGAGTCCACCGCCGTCAAGGCCCCCATACAGCAGTTCCGCCGGACCTACGGCAAGGGCCCGATCCACACCGCCCTCCAGATGATCCCCGACGGCCGGCACAACGCCTGGGACTACCAGAAGGGCATGGCCGCCGGTTCGATCAAGTTCATCAGCGACCGGATGAAGGCACCCGTACCGAGCGCCTCCTGAACCGTGCGCCACGGCCGCCGGGTGCGTCCCGGCGGTGTCCCCGGCGCGCAGATGCAGATCACCTGAGTGGGGGTGATGCTGGACTCGTGGGGGGACCGTGGTGAGGAGGACGACTCATGTCCATGATGGACAAGATCAAGAGCATGCTGAAGGGCCACGAAAGCCAGGCGGACAAGGGCATCGAAAAGACCGGCGACATGGTCGACGACAAGACCCAGGGCAAGTACAAGGGCCAGGTCGACACGGGCCAGGAGAAGATGCGGGACCAGTTCGGCGGCGGACAGGGCCAGGACCGGCCGCCGCAGCCCTGAGCCGGCGGCTCCCCTTCGGCGGAGGCCCGCCCGCCCGCGAGGGCCGGCGGCCCTTTGCCGCCGCCTGCGGCCGTCCGGGTGAGGCGGCGCCCCGGTAACCGCCTCGGCGCCCGCCCCCGGGGCCGGGAACGGACGCCGACCGCGAGTCCGGGACCTACGCCAGCCGGATCTTCTCCGCCTGCGGGCCCTTGTGACCCTGAGTGACCTCGAAGGTCACCTTCTGGCCCTCCTGGAGCTCGCGGAAGCCCGTGGCGTCGATGTTCGAGTAGTGCGCGAAGACGTCGGCGCCGCCGCCGTCCTGTGCGATAAAGCCGAAGCCCTTCTCCGAGTTGAACCACTTCACCGTGCCGGACGCCATTTCCGTCTCCTTCGTTCAAGGGGCTCGAAGCGGCTTGCGCGTGCTGCGGAAGCCGGAGGTGATCGCCCTGGTCCGGAGACGCGCTACACAGCAAGGACGCCCGTGAATGCGACACGGGCGTCCGGCACTTCGGAACCACGACAGCTGATCAGGACGCTACACCGAGCAACGCCCGGCGGGCCGCACAACCGTGACGGACGCGTCGCCCTTCACCGGGCGAGGGCATCGTGCGTCCTCCGTATCCCTGACCGATCGGATGGATGTACGACGCCGGCGATGCGGGGCACGGACTCAGTCGGGCTCCCCGTCCCGGCTTCCGGCCGGTTTGCGACGGCGCCACCACAGACCGGTGCCGAGCCCGGCCAGGGCGATGACCCCGACGGCTCCTGCGGCGTAGAGGAACCACCGGTACCGCGCATGCGCGTCGGCATCCGTCTGCGCCGCGACCGCGGCCCGGTGCAGCGGCGTGACGGGCTGTGACCGGCGGACGACCCGCTGCGGCTCGTCGCCGCTGTCGCCGGGCGCCATGACGGGCAGCATGCCGACCGCCGCGGCCCGCGGAGCCGCCTCGAAGCCCCAGTCCAGCAGGCTGCGCGTCTCCTCGTAGACGGCGTTCCGGCTGCCGGACTGCGGGTTCATGACGGTGACCAGCAGCGTCCGGCCGTCGCGCCGCGCGGCGGCGATCAGCGTGTTGCCGGCGTGGGTCGTGTAGCCGTTCTTCACCCCGATGAGGCCTTTGTACGGTCTGACGCCGTGTGAGCCGACCAGCAGCCGGTTGGTGTTCTGGATCCCGAACGCGTCCGAGCCGCCGTCCTCCGGCAGCTCCGCCTGTTTCGTCGAGGCGAAGTAGGCGAAGTCGGGGTCGGTCAGGCCGGCCCGCCCGAAGAGCGTCAGGTCGTACGCGGACGAGAACTGACCCGGTGTGTCGAACCCGTCGGCGGACGCCACCGTGGTGTCCCGGGCGCCGAGGCGGCGCGCCGTCGCCTGCATGTCGTCGATGGTCTTGTCCCAGCCGCCGTTCATGCCGGCCAGGGTGTGCACCGCATCGCTGCCCGAGCGGAGGAAGACGCCGTGCCATAGATCCGCGACGCGATAGGGGAGGTCCTCCTTGAGGCCGGCGAGCGAGCTGCCCGCCTCGATACCGGCCAGGTCCCGGAGCGAGACGGTGTGTACCTCCTCCTGGGAGAACCTCGGCAGCACCGTCACGGCGAACAGCGCCTTGAGGGTGCTGGCGGGCGGCAGCGGCCGGTGGGCGTCCTTGGCCGCCAGGACCTTCCCGCTCGCCATGTCCGTCACCATCCAGGACAGCGCGGTGACATCCGGTGGCTCCGGCACGTCCCGCCGAGGCAGGAACTGCACTCCACGCCCGTCCAGCCGGCTGTTGGCATCGCCCTGATCGGCCACGTGCGCGCCGGGCCGCAGGTCGTCGACGCCATGGGGGCCATCGGCGGCTGCCGGGCCGGGAACGGCCAGCAGGCTCACGGCACAAACGGTGGCTGCGGTAACGACTCTGACGGAGGCCCAACTCGCGCTCGACATGTGGCCCACGCTAAAAACGACCTCGGCCGGGCGCTGGTTGGCCTACGCCATCCGATGCGCGGGCGCCCCACTGCTGCCCGCGCCACGCCGGGGCCGACGGAACACCGCCGGCCCCGGCCCGGCCGGGCGGACGCGGTCTACCAGATCGCGTCGACCCACTCCGGGTGGTCGATGAACGGGTTCCGGTTGTGCTGGTACTTGTCGAAGATCACCTGGTTGCGGTGCTGCTCGAAGGCGTTGGGCGGGTCCTCCTTGCTCCACTGCTTCAGGACGGAGAGCCGTCCGATGTGCGGCTGGGAGCCGTTGCCGACCTGGTCATTGGGCTCCAGGTCGGGGAAGCCGTCGCCACCGTCGTAGCGGACGGCCATATAGAGGATCATGCGGGCGACATCGCCCTTGACCTCGTCACGGGGCTCGAAGGAGTCGTCGTCGGTGTAGTTGCCCGGCGCCTCGCCGACCTCCGTACCGCCGTTGTCGAAGTCCTTGTTGCCGCGGGTGCTGTTGACGGACACATCCGCCGGGCGCAGATGGTGGATGTCGGTGCCGGGACCGGTGTCGGTACCGAAATCGCCGTGGGACTTCGCCCAGACGTGCTCGCGATTCCACTCGTCGGGATTGCTTCCGTTGGCGGTCTTGCTCTGCGAACGGCCGGTGTACAGCAGAATGACGTTCGCGCTGTTGGCCGGGTCCTGGTCGGTGTCCTTGAGGGCGTCCCAGACCTGGGAATACGTCAGCTTTCCGGTCTGGGTGCTGCTGATGATCCGGTGCAGCGAATCCTTGAGCGCCTGGCCGGTCTTGCCCTCGGCGTCTTTGTAGTACGTGTCGTCATATGCGCCGACGGATATGGAGGAATGCCGGTTGATGGACGCGGCAGTGGCACCGTGGTGTGCGGCCGGCGTGGCCGTTGCCTGTGCCGGGATCTGAACCGCTACTGCCGTCAATGCCGTTCCGGCGGCGATGGCCAGCGCGGTACGGGCGCGACGCGTCACGCGTATGTGGTCCACGAAGGGTGTCCTCTCCCCGAATTGTGGCGCCGAGTCGCGAAAATGTGGGGCACGACCGGCACCGGCCGTTGGGAATACGGCCGCAGGCAGCTTTCCACCGCGGTAATCACCACCGTGTGAACATCAGGGAAGAGTTATGTGTCCACCCCGTGGCAATCACCGAATTCCCCCGAAAACGCCGCACCGCTATGGCTCGTCGATACCTCGTCAGAAGTGCTGCGTCCGCGTCGCTTTCGGCTCGCGCGCCCGGGAGAACAGCCGCTCACGGATGCGGTGGGGCCCCTACCGGCGAAGAGCGCCACAGCGGATGGCGGCGGAAGCGACGCCCCGGCAACGCCGGCGAGCGCGCCGATGCCCTTTGGGCCCATCGGGTGAACCCATGCCTCACCCGCAACCGAACGGGCACCGTACGGCTTCCGAAGCAGTGACACAGTCTTCGCCGAATTCCTGAACCCTTCGGACCGCGAGTTGTGGAGGCCCCATGTCGGCTTACCGCCCCACTCCCCCGCCGTACGGTGCGACGCCGGAATATGCGCTCGCTCCCCCGCGCCCCGAGGAGCGCCTCGGCGCGCCCGCACACCCGCAGGAACCGCCGCACCCGTCCGCCTGCCCCGCCCACCCCTTCCTCCCGCCGCCCCGCCCGGAGGACCGGCTGCTCTTCGAGCCGCCGCGGCCGTCCCACCTGCCCGCTCCCCCGCGTCCCGAGGAGCAGCGGCAGGGGCCGGTGGCGATGCCCGATCGCCGGTGGCTGGACCTCCAGGCCGCCTTGGCCGCGGCAGGAGTCGCTCCGGCGGACGGGGAGCTGGCCGCCCTTGCGGAGATCGCGAGTCTGGGCGAGACCACGGTGGGTGCCGTCATCGGCTGGCTCACGGCCGCCGCACAGGCGTCCTGGCCCCGCTCGCGCGCCGTGTGAGGGAGTCCGCCTGCCCGGTCACCGCAGACCGGGCAGGCTGCGCAGCTCACCGATCTTCAGGGCGCGGGCCAGGCCCAGGAAGATCAGGGCCATGCTGAGGCCGCCGGCGACCAGCGCCAGGGTGGGGCTCCAGCCCGCGGCGACGGGCACATCGGAAGAGGCTCGGGCCGCGAGCCAGCCGACCGCTGCGGCCGCGGCGGCGGATGCGGCCAGCTTGCCGTAGGTGCGGCACAGGCGTCGGCCGTCGAGGCGTCCGGAAAGGCGCCGGCGCAGCAGCAGCGCGGTGATCAGCAGCCCGATGCCGTAGGCGACGGCGTAGGCGGCGGCCATTCCGGTGACGGCCCACCGGGCGGGCAGCAGCAGATGGCATGCGGTGGCCAGGGCGATGTTGACGGCGGCGATCCAGACGGCCACCCAGAACGGCGTACGGGTGTCCTCGAAGGCGTAGAAGCCGCGCAGCAGCAGGTACTGGGCGGAGTACGGGATCAGGCCGAGCCCGAAGGCCTGGAGCATGTGCCCGGTGGGCGCGGCCGAGGCGGCGTCCACGGCGCCGTGCGCCAACAGGAGCTGGGCGGTCTGCGGGCCGAGGGCCAGGAAGAAGAAGGCGGCCGGGACGATGACGACGCCGCTGATGCGCAGCGCACCGGAGAGGTCACCGCGCAGCTCGTCCAGACGGTGACCGGCGACCGCGCGGCTCATCCGGGGCAGCAGCGCCGTCACCAGCGAGACAGTGATGATCGACTGCGGCAGCGTCCAGATGAGCTGGGCGAAGCCGTAGGCGGTGACTCCGACGCCCGCGGTGGGGAGTTGCTGGTCGGCCGCGCCGGCGTAGTGCGTGACGACGACCATCGCGGCCAGGTTGGCGAGCACGAACAGCAGGGTCCAGCGGGCGGCCGAGAGGCTCTTGCGCAGCCCGGTGCCGCGCCAGTCGAAGCGCGGCCGGAAGCGGAAACCGGCGGCGCGGACGAAGGGGATCAGGGCGAGGCCCTGCACGGCGATGCCACCGGTGGTGACAAAGCCCAGGAGGTCGATCTGGCCGGGGGTGATGTCCTCGACGCGGTCGGGCCCGGCCAGCAGTCCGAGGTAGATCCCGAACATCGTGATCAGCACGATGTTGTTGAGGACCGGCGTCCACATCATCGCGCCGAACTTGCCGCGGGCGTTGAGGACTTGGCCGAGGACGAAGAACAGGCCGTAGAAGAAGATCTGCGGCAGCAGGAAGCGGGCGAAGACCACGGTGAGCTCGAAGGCGGCGTGGTGGCCTGGCGTGTCCGGTGTGTAGAGGGCGACGATCTGCGGCGCGGCCCAGACGGAGAGCACCGTGCCCACCGCCAGCACGCTCAGTACGAGGGTGACCAGGCGCTGTTCGTGGGCCCGGCCGCCGTCCGCGTGCTCGCTCCTGGCACGTACCAGCTGCGGCACCAGCACCGAGTTCAGCGCGCCGCCGATCAGCAGGGTGTAGATGCTCATCGGGACCATGTTGGCGGTGTTGTACGTCGTGGCGAGCAGGCCGGTGCCGAGCGCGGCCGCCTGGAGCACCTGCCGGATCAGCCCCGTGGCGCGGGAGACCATGGTCCCCAGCGCCATCAGGAGCGAGGAGCGTTGCAGTCCCCCGCCCTTGCCTCCCCCGTCGCCCCCACCCTCGCCGCCCCGTTTACCCGCGGCGTGCCGGCGCCGCCCTCCGTGGGGCGTGGAGCCGCCCCGTTCCCCCTCGCCGCCGGGCGCCGGCCCGTCGTCGGCTATCTCACCGTCCGGCCACCGGTCCGGCAGACGGAGCGGCAGTGTGTCGTGTGGTGTGTGCGGTGTCCCCTCCAGCATTCCGTCAATCTACGTCGAACCCCGGGTGGACCTGGGCCGATTGGGCGCCCCGGGCGCACGGGAGGGCTTCGCAGGGGGCAGCGGACGGGCCCGGTCGGGATCGAGGAGCGGGGCGAGCAGGTCTCCGTGGTGGGCGCAGCGGGGTGCGATCTCGCTGAAGAGGAAGGTGAGTTGAGAGGGGTCACGGCACTCGGCGATCTCGTCCCAGGTGACCGGGGCCGAGACGGTGGGGGTGGGGCGGGCGCGCAGGGTGTAGGCGGCGGCGGTGGTCTTGGCGGCGGCGTTCTGGGAGAAGTCGATGAAGACCTTGCCGGGGCGCAGGGCCTTGGTCATCTTGTGCACGACGAGGTCGGGGAGGGCCGCCGCGGCCTCGACGGCGAGGGTCCTGGCGTAGGCGGTGGTCCGCTCGGAGGAGGTGGGTTCGACGGCCACGATGAGGTGCAGGCCCTTGGAGCCGCTGGTCTTGGCGTAGACGTCCAGGCCGTCGGCGGCCATCCGGTCGCGCAGCCACCGGGCCGCGGTGCAGCACTCCACGATGGTGGCCGGGGCGCCGGGATCGAGGTCGAGGACGAGGCGGTCGGCGATGCCCGGGGCCCGGCACGTCCACTGGGGGGTGTGCAGTTCGACGACCAGGTTCGCGGCCCAGACCAGCGCGGGCAGGTCCTGGAGCAGGACCTGCCGGGCGGGTCCGGACGTCGAATGGGGGACCTCGCAGGTCTTCACCCAGGAGGGTGTGCCGGGCGGCACGTTCTTGGTGAAGAAGCGCTGGCCGTCCGGTCCGTCGGGGTAGCGCAGGAAGGAGAGCGGCCGGTCGTGGAGGTGGGCGAGCAGCGGGCCGGCGACCGTGGTGCAGTAGTGCAGCACCTCGCCCTTGGTGGTGCCGGTCTCGGCATAGAGGACCTTGTCCAGGTTGGTCAGCGAGAGGCGTCGCCCCTCCACGACAGTGATCGGCGACATACGATGAGAATCCCACACAAGGGATGAAAGATGCGATCTATCTGGAATGGGTCCATATCGTTCGGTCTGGTCACCATCCCCGTGAAGACCTACAGCGCCACCGACCGCACCTCGTCGGTCTCTTTCGTGCGCATCCATGAGAAGGACGGCGCACAGATCCAGTACCGCAAGATCTGCGAGCTGGACGGCAAGGAGGTCCCGAACGAGGAGGTCGGCAAGGGCTATCAGGCGCCGGGCGACGAGACCATCGTGCCGATCACCGACGACGATCTGTCCCAGCTGCCGATGCCGACCGCCAAGACACTGTCGATCCTGTCGTTCGCCGACCCCGGTGAGATCGACCCGCTCCAGCTGGACAAGGCCTACTACCTGGGGCCCAACGGAGCCTCCGCCATCAAGCCGTACACGCTGCTGCGGGAGGCGCTGGAGCACCATCAGAGGGTCGCGGTCGGCAAGGTGGCGATGCGGGGGCGGGAGTCGCTGGCGATGCTGCGGGCGCACGACGGGGCGATCGTGATGCACACGCTGCTGTGGCCGGATCAGATCCGGCCCGCCACCGGTGTGGTGCCCGACGATGTCGAGCTTCGCGAGAACGAGCTGACGCTGGCCGAGACGCTGATGGACTCCCTGGGCGAGCTGGACCCCGAGGAGCTCCACGACGACTACCGCGAGGCCGTCGAGGAGCTGGTCGCCGCCAAACTGGAGGGCGAGGAGCCGGCCGCCCCCTCCGCATCGGGCGCCTCCGGGGCCCGGGTCCTCGATCTGACGGCGGCGCTGGAGAAGAGCCTGCGGGCGGCGCGGGGCGGCGGGGAGGGCGACGCACAGGAGGAGTCGGCGTCCGTGACACCCATACGGGGGCGGAAGACGACGAAGAAGAGCGAGGCGGCGCCGGGCGGCGGCAAGCGGAGCGGCACGGCGACGAAGAAGGCGGCGAAGAAGACCGCCCCGGCGGCCGCGAAGAAGACTGCCGCGAAGAAGACGGCTGCCGCGCCGAAGGCCGCTGCGACGGCGAAGAAGACCACCAGCAGCCGCGGCACGACCGGCGGCACGTCCAAGCAGACGGCGTCCAAGAAGACGGCGTCCAAGAGCACCGCCAAGAAAGCACCGGCAAAGAAGACGGGCCGGCAGTCGTCCGCCTGAGGGTGCCGTCCAGCGGGTCGGCGGACAGGCCCGGAGTCCGTCGGCCCCTCGCGCACCGGGGCGGCCGTTCTAGAGTCTTGGTATGGCTTCAGACGAGGGGACCACCCGCATCGACAGCTGGATCTGGTCCGTGCGGCTCACCAAGACGCGTTCGCTGGCCGCGGCGGCCTGTCGCGCGGGGCACGTACGGGTCAACGGCGAACGGGTGAAGCCGGCCCACGCCGTGCGCAACGGCGACGAGGTGCGGCTGCGGCACGCGGGCCGCGAGCGGATCGTGGTCGTCTCGCGGCTGGTGCGCAAGCGGGTGGGTGCGGCCGTCGCCGCCGAATGCTTCATCGACAACAGCCCGCCGGCCCCGCCGCGCGAGGAGGTTCCGGTGATCGCGCTCCGCGACCGCGGCGCCGGGCGTCCCACCAAGCGCGAGCGCCGCGAGATCGACCAGCTGCGCGGGCACGCGACCGGACCGGACCTGCGCCCCTGAGGATCTGCCGCCGAGCGGACCGGCCCGGGGGCGATCCGGCCCGCCCGCCAGGTACGCCCCCGCCGGCCCGTCTTGGAGCGCGTCCGTGAACTTGTCGGCCCGACCGGGTCCGTGCAGGCTCGGCCGAAAGCGCCGCCTGCCGCGATGAGTTCCGGCCGGGTCGCGAGTCTGTTCCGGTGAGCGTCGCACGTCGTACGACGCCGTCCGGCACGAGACACCACGGAGGACACCATGACGACCACGCCCGGCAGCGCGAGCAGCGACCTCCCCGGCAAGCCGCCCGTCGTCGACCTGGCCACCTGGCAGGCGGCGCGCGAGGAGCTGCTGGTCCGCGAGAAGGCGCACACCCATGAGGGCGACGCGATCGCCGCGGCCCGGCGGCGGCTGCCGATGGTCGAGCTCGACGGCACGGTCGAGGTCACCGGCGCCGACGGGCCGGTCCCGTTCCTCGACCTGTTCCAGGGCCGCGACGAGCTCGTGGTCTATCAGCACATGTGGTACGACGGCGCGCCGCACCAGGGGCAGTGCGAGGGCTGCACCACCACGGCCTGGCACATGAAGGACGCCGTCTACCTCAACGCCCGGGGCGTCTCGTTCGCCGTCCTGACCTCGGGCCCGTGGGACGAGGTGGCTCGCTATGTCGCGTTCATGGGGTACACCCAGCCCTGGTACTCGGTGCGGGGCGTGGCGGCGCCGGTCGGCGGAGAAATGGGGCACCTCGCCTGTTTCCTGCGCGACGGTGACCGCGTGTTCCTCACCTACTCCACGACGGGCCGTGGCAACGAGCCGGTCAACGGGTCCCTCGGCCTGCTCGACATGACGCCCTACGGCCGCGGCGAGGCGTGGGAGGACAATCCCGAGGGCCGGCCCGTGATCGGCGATGTCCGCGAGGGGTACCCGTCCGAGGGCCGCCAGGCCTGCTGGTACTGGCGCTCGGACGCGGACGGGAACGCCACCTGGGGCCCGACCAGCCGGCCCGTGCCCCAGTGGACCCGCCCCGGCGCGACCCCAGTGGAGACCCTCGGCCGCCAGGGCCACCACCACTGACGCGCCTTCGTCGACGGCGTCGGCAAAGGTGCTCTCACACCGACGACAGCGCGTCCAGATAGACCCACTGGCCGTCCTCGCGGACGAAGCGACTGTTCTCGTACTGGCTGTCGGCGTGGCCGTGCACGCGGAAGTGCGCGCGGAATTCCACCGTGCCCTCGGTGTGGAAGGCACTGCCACCGGTGGTGCCGAGGATGTCCAGGCCGGTCCAGCGCTGTGCCGGTTCGAGGTCGAGGCTGCCGGGGCGGGTGGTGGGGTGCCAGGTGCGCAGCAGATAGCCGGTGTCACCGACGGCGAAGGCGCTGTAGCGCGAGCGCATCAGGCGCTCGGCGGTCGGGGCGGCGGCGCGGCCCTGGTGGAAGGCGGCACAGCAGTCGCGGTAGGCCTCGGCGCGTCCGCAGGGACACGGCGAGGCGGGGGTGACCGCAGGTTCCGGGCGGCGGGACGCGTCCTTCGGCCTGCTCAGCTTCTTCGGGTTCTTCGCGTTCTTCGGGCTCTTCGGCTTCGACACCCCACGATTGTGCCGGGTCGGCGGGCCGGGGCCGCGACACGCCGAGCACACGCGGCGGCGGCATGCTCGGGAACTACACCCATTTAGGGAATTTCCACGACAAATCACCCATTTGCAGCTTTCGTGGCTTGATACGTGCTGTGAGGCTGGAAGAACTCATGGTGTCCGTCCCCACCACCCAGGAGAGAACCCCCCATGATTCTGTCCATTTCCGGCGTCGTCCTGCTCGGTGTCATCGTCTTCCTCTTCTTCCGCAAAGACGGCCTGAAGTTGTCGCATGCACTGGTCTCCGCGCTCTTCGGGTTCTATCTCGCCAGCTCCGCCATCGCCCCCAGCATCAAGGCCGGCGGGGCGAGCCTGGCGAGCCTCCTCGGGGGGATCAAGATCTAGGGCCTGTCGTTTGGATCAGGCCCTAGGGCTGTCGGAGCCTCCGGCCCCACTCCGCGGGTCCCGCCCGAACGGACCGCAGCACCTCCCGTCCGGGCGGCTCCGCGTGCAGCACTCTCCCGGCTCGCCGCCCGCACCGAGCCCGCCCCCACGACGACCGCACGAGCAACAGGAGACGATGTGGCCCGGCGCCCCCTGCCCCGCATCCTGACCGACAGCGCACCGCTCGCCCGCATGGCCAACAGCACCTCCCTCGCCCGCAGTCGCGAATTCGCACGCACCGCTGCCGACAGCGCCTCCGACGTGTTCCATCCGCTGATCACCATCGGCCGGGGACTGCGCCGGCTGGGTGCGGCGGGCCGAGGGCGCTGGGTCGAGACGCCCCGTGATCACCGCGGCCCGCTGGCCTTCTTCGTCGGCGCGTGTGTGCTGGTCGTCTGCCTGGTGCCGTACGGGCCGCTGCTCGCCCTGGTCACGGTGATGGGCGCGGGGGCCTGGGCCGGACGGGAGCGTACGCCCGTGGACACCGGGCCCGCTGAGGCCGAGCGGGAGCGGCTGCGGGCGCTCTACGAGGCGCTGGTGCCGTACTTCTCCGTCGACGGCGACCCCAGTCCGCTCTATGCGCACGACGGTGACTGGGAGCGGGTCTTCCCCGAGTACGCCTTCGACGAGGGCGGGCGGATCGAACGGTTGCAGCTGAAGTACCCGGCGTACTTCACCGACGGCGAGGACCAGTCCCGGGTCCGCATCGAGCAGGTGCTGTACGCCAAGGCCGGACGTGGCCGGGAGTACCACTTCGTATGGGACGAGCTGGCCAATCAGCTGACCCTGACCGCGCTCGGCGCACTGCCCACCGATCTCGTCGCGCAGCGCTTCGTCACCTCACCGGGCGAGACCGTGCTCGGGTTCACCGACCCGGACGCCGTCCAGCGGACCCTGCCGGTCACCGCCGGGGAGGAGCGACGGGACGCGCCGCCGGTGCTCTGGCGCACCGGACAGCGCTCCACCGAACCGCATCTGCTCATCCTGGGGCAGCCGGGGACGGGCGCCACGACCCTGCTGCGCTCGATCGCGCTCCAGGCGCTGCAACACGGCGAGGTGCTGGTCATCGACGGCAGCGGCACCGGCGAGTACGGGTGCCTGGTGGGGCGGCAGGGCGTACTGGGGGTGGAGAGCGGTCTCGCGGGGGCACTGGCGACCCTGGAGTGGGCGTCCCACGAGACCGAGCGGCGGCTGATCGCGGCGAACCGGGCGCGACAGGCCGGCCGGTCCGCGCCGGAGGACACCCGGCGGCCGCTGTGGATCCTTGCGGACCGTCCGACGGCGCTGGCCCACATCGCGGTCGCGGAGGGCCGGGAAGATCCCCAGCGGTGGCTTCAGGTGCCGCTGCGGCACGGCCGGGCCGCCCAGGTCACGGTGGTCGTGGCCGATCAGTTCGAGAGCGCCGAGCTGCTGAGCGAGCCGGTGCGGGCGCACACCAAGGCGCGGGTGGTGCTCGGCCCCGCCACGGCGGAAGAGGTACGGGCGGTGCTCGGGGCGCCGCCGCACACCACGCCGGTCGCGAGCGTGCCGCCGGGGCGCGGCTATGCGCGCCTGGGATCCGCTCCCGTCCTGCGGCTCCAGGTGCCGGCCACCCCCGACCCGCTCGACGACGCCACCGGCCAGGCGCACCGGCAGGCCGTCCTGGCACTGCTGCCGGAGCGTACGGTCCCGGCCGACGGGTCGCGACCGGCCGAGCCGGTGACCGGCGGCAGGTCCACGGATGCCGACAAGCCGGTGGACGTCCGGAAGCCGGAGGACGTGAGCAGCTCTGCGGACGCCGGCAGGCCGGTGAGCGTCAGCAAGTCCGCGGGTGCCGCCGTGGTGACACCGGACGGCGGGACCGCGGCGGGCGGTGCGGGCCCTGCGGACGGTGCGGACGGTGCGGGCGGTGCGGGCCCTGCGGACGGTGCGGGCAGTGCGGACGGTGCGGCATCGGATACCGAGCAGGCCGGTTCCTCGGCCGAGCCGGTGGGCGCGGCCTCGCGGGTCCGGTCCGTCCAGCGCGGCGAAACCCGAGTCGTCAACGGGTCGGCGGAGGCCGTCCGCGCCGAGGGGTGAGACTCCCCCGCCGAGGCCGGGCGGTCCGCCGTCCGGCCGCCAGGCTGTCCAGCCCTCAAGCCACGAACGTATGCCGCATCTCCGTATCCACCGGCGCGCCCGTCGCCACCAGTCGCGCGGCGCCGGCCAGCCGGACCGCGGCCTCGTCGGCGACGGCTCCGTTGACCGTGAACGGCAGCCGTACGAAGCCCTCGAAGGCGCCGTCGACACCGAACCGCGGGCCGGAGGGCACCCGCACCCCGAGCCGCTCCCCCGCCTCGGCGATCCGGGAGCCGGAGAGTCCGCCCGTACGCGCCCAGAGGGTGAGACCGCCGCGGGGGACGCTGAACTCCCAGTCGGGGAGGTGCCGGTGCAGCGCCTCGACGATCGCATCGCGGTTCTCGCGGGCCTGCTCGCGGCGGATGCCGACGGCCGCTTCCCAGCCGCCGGTCTCCAGGAGCGAGGCGATGGCGAGCTGTTCGAGGACCGGTGAGCCCAGGTCGGAGTAGGCACGGGCGGCGACCAGACTGCGGATGATGTCGGGGGCGGCGCGCACCCAGCCGATCCGCATCCCGGCCCAGAACGCCTTGCTCGCCGAGCCGACGGTGATCACCGCGCTGCCGGCCGGGTCGAATGCGCAGACCGGGCGGGGCGGTTCGGTGTCGTGGTCCAGCTGGAGTTCGGTCATGGTCTCGTCGACGACGAGCAGGGTGCCTGCCGACCGGGCGGCATCGACAAGGCGACGGCGCTGGTCCTCGGTGGCGAGGGAGCCGGTGGGGTTGTGGAAGTCGGCGACGACATACGCCATACGGGGCGCGGCGTCACGCATCACCTGGCGCCAGACGGGGAGGTCCCAGCCGGCCAGCTTGTCCGCGAGCGCGACCGGGACGAGCCGGGCGCCGGCGTCCCGCATCAGCTGGAGGATGTTGGCGTAGGACGGGGAGTCGACGGCCACCCGCTCGCCGGGGCTCGTACACAGCCGGCAGATCGCGGCCACCGCGCCCATCGCGCCCGTCGTCACCATGATCTGTTCGGGCATGGTGGGGATGCCGCGCGCGGTGTAGCGGTCCGCGAGGGCCTGACGCAGGACGGGCAGACCGGCGGGGTAGTCGCCGTGCGTGTGGGCGTAGAGCGGAAGGTCGGCCATCGCGCCCTGGAAGGCGCGGGTGAGCCAGGGTTCGGGAGCCGGGAGGGCGGCACAGCCGAGGTCGATCATGGAGCCGGCGGCCTCCGGGGGCAGCGGTTCCAGGCCGCGGGTGGGCAGCGGGTTGCCTGCCGGGACGGCGGTCCAACTGCCGGAGCCGCGCCGGGACTCCAGGAACCCCTCGGCGCGCAGCGCTTCGTAGGCGGCGGCCACGGTGGTGCGGCTGACGCCGAAGGCCGCGGCCAGCTCGCGCTCGGCGGGCAGGCGCGCGGCGACCGGTACCCGGCCTTCCAGTACGAGGAGGCGGACGCCGTCGGCGAGGCTGCGGTAGGCGGGCAACCGGCGGCCGGCAGCCGTGAGTTGGGCATCGCGCGGGTCCTGCGACTGGAGCAGCCGGGCAAGTTGGGGCGCACCCACTGCTGAAGTCCACTGAGCCATGAAGATCAGTCCACCTTCCCCAGATTGGCTCTACTTCCCGAGCCCGGACACGCCACATGGTGTCATGCGTCGGTCCAATCCTGCCAGGAGGGGGAAATGTTGTGTCCATGATCGAGGAATCCGGCCGGAGGAGGGGACTGCCCGCACGCCGGCTGGTCCAGCTCTATACGGGACTGACGCTGTACGGCGTGAGCATGGGGCTGATGCTGCGGGCCGAGCTGGGCCTGGAGCCATGGAGCGTGCTGAACCAGGGCATATCCCGCCATACGGGCCTGTCGATCGGCACGGTCACCATCGTGTCCGGCGCGCTGATCCTGCTGCTGTGGATCCCGCTGCGCCAGCGTCCCGGCCTGGGCACGGTGTCCAATGTGGTGATCCTCGGGCTGGTGATGGACGCGACGCTGGCCTGGACGCCGGAGCTGCACTCGCTGGGCGCCCGTATCCCGCTGCTGGCGGGCGCCGTCCTCCTCAACGGCGCCGCGACCGGCCTGTACATCTCCGCCGATTACGGCCCGGGGCCGCGCGACGGGCTGATGACCGGGCTGCATCTGCGGACCGGCCGTCCGGTGCGGCTGGTGCGGACCTGCATCGAGGTGACGGTGCTCGCGGCCGGCTTCCTGCTCGGCGGCTCGGTCGGGGCCGGCACGGTGGTCTATGCGCTGGCCATCGGGCCACTGGCGCAGTTCTTCCTCCGCCGCTTCGCGATCGAGGACCGGCCCGGGAAGCCGTCGCCGGTGGTGGCCCGCGGAGGGGCTTCACCCGAGCACGCGATACTGCCGGAGTGACCTCAGCGATACGCATCCGCCACGCCTATCTCGACCACCCCGTGCCGCTCGCCTTCGCCCACCGGGGCGGGGCGGCCGGGGGCCTGGAGAACACCGCCGCCGCCTTCCGCCGCGCGGTCGGCCTCGGCTACCGCTATCTGGAGACCGATGTGCACGCCACATCGGACGGAAAGCTCGTCGCCTTCCACGACGCGACACTCGACCGCGTCACCGACGCCCGCGGCGCCATCGGGCAGCTCCCCTGGCGCGCGGTGGGCCGGGCCCGGGTCGGCGGGCGGGAGCCGCTGCCGCTCTTCGAGGAGCTGCTGGAGGAGTTCCCCGAGGCCCGCTGGAACGTCGACCTCAAGGCGGAGGCCGCCCTCGCACCACTGCTCGGCCTGCTGCGCCGCACCAACGCCTGGGACCGGGTGTGCGTCGGCTCGTTCTCGGAGGCCCGGGTGGCCCGCGCCCAGCGGCTGGCCGGCCGGCGGATGGCGAGCTCGCTCGGCACCCGCGGCGTGGCCGGCCTGCGGCTGCGGTCGTACGGCCGCGGGGTGCTGCCGCTCGACCGCCTGCTGGGTGCGGCGGTGCGGCGCAGCGCGGTCTGCGTACAGGTCCCCGAGCGGCAGTCCGGTCTCCCCGTCGTCGATCCGCTGTTCCTGCGCGCCGCGCACGCGCTGGGCATGCAGGTCCATGTCTGGACGGTCAATGACGCGGATCGGATGACCGCACTCCTGGACCTCGGCGTGGATGGCATCATGACCGATCACATCGAGACGCTGCGGACGGTGCTGACCGAGCGAGGATGCTGGGGATAGGGCCGGCTCCGTCGAGCCGTCGTCCGACGCCGTGAACGGGGACAGGATGACGGGGGTGGGCATGGAGAGCGCACAGGCCGTGGCCGAGGGCGTGGACGAGGCGGCCGCCCGGCGCCGCGAACAGCGCGGCTGGTACTGGTACGACTGGGCCAACAGCGTCTATTCGACGACCGTCCTGACCGTGTTCCTGGGGCCGTATCTGACCTCGGTGGCGAAGGCCGCTGCGGACGCGGAGGGCTTTGTCCACCCGCTGGGCATCCCGGTCCGGGCGGGCTCCTTCTATGCGTATGCGGTGTCCGCGTCGCTGCTGCTGTCGGTGCTGGCGATGCCGCTCGCCGGGGCGCTGGCCGACCGGAGCGGCCGGAAGAAGCCGCTGCTCGGCGGCTGCGCCTACACGGGCGCCGCGGCGACGACGGGGATGTTCTTCCTGGGCGGCGAGCGCTACCTGCTGGGCGGGGCGCTGCTGGTCGTCGCGAACGTCTCGTTCGTGGTGTCGATGATGCTCTACAACTCCTTCCTGCCGCAGATCGCCCCGCCCGACGAACGGGACGCGGTCTCCTCGCGCGGCTGGGCCTTCGGCTACGCGGGCGGAGCGCTGGTCCTGATCGCCAACCTGGTGCTCTACGGCGCGCACGACTCCTTCGGCCTCTCCTCGGGCACCGCGGTGCGCATCTGCCTGGCGTCGGCGGGACTGTGGTGGGGCGCGTTCTCGGTGATTCCGCTGCGCCGGCTGCGCGACAGACGGGCGGCCGTGACCGAGAAGCCCGCCGGGGCCGGCGCCGCCACGCTCGGCCAGGGGTGGCAGCAGCTCCGGGAGACGCTGCGCGAACTGCGCCGCCACCCCCTCACGCTGTCCTTCCTCCTGGCCTACCTCGTCTACAACGACGGGGTGCAGACAGTGATCACCCAGGCGTCCGTGTACGGGTCCGAGGAGCTCGGCCTGGACCAGACGACGCTGATCGTGGCGGTCCTGCTGGTGCAGGTGCTGGCCGCGGCCGGCGCCCTGCTGATGGGACGCCTCGCCGCACGGTACGGCGCCCAGCGGACGATCCTCGGCTCACTGGTGGCCTGGGTGCTGACGATCGCGGCCGGCTACTTCCTGCCGGCGAAGGCACCGGGGTGGTTCTTCGGGCTGGCCGTCGGCATCGGCCTGGTCCTGGGCGGAAGCCAGGCGTTGTCGCGTTCGCTGTTCTCGCATCTGGTGCCGCGCGGCAAAGAAGCGGAATACTTTTCCGCGTACGAGATGAGCGACCGGGGCGTGAGCTGGCTGGGACCGCTGGTGTTCGGGGTGGCCTATCAGCTCACCGGGAGCTACCGGGATGCCATCGTGTCCCTGGTGGCGTTCTTTGTGATCGGTTTTGTCCTGCTGGCGAGGGTGCCGGTGGGGCGGGCGATCGCGGCGGCCGGAAATCCTGTGCCTGACCGGATTTAGTCCCAGGGGGCGCGGGGCGGTAGTGTACGCCTTTGGCTCACCAGGCGGACCGTTACTGCGCGCTTAACTATGGATGGCGCTGGGTGACATCTGCTGGCAGATGTGACAAACCGGGCGCTGGTGGGTACAACAAGGGGCGGCACGAAGGAAGGCAGCGGCGCACAGCGCCTCCATCATGGGCGGTGGTGGGCGACGGGTGGGCGCATGTCCCGAATTGCGATTTCGGGAATCTTCACCGCCGACCGGACGTTGACCGGATGACGACGACAGCGACACCTGTCCTGTGGGCGACAAGCCCGGGAGGCACGATTCATGAGTGAGCGAGCTCTCCGCGGCACGCGACTCGTGGTGACCAGCTACGAGACCGACCGCGGCATCGACCTGGCCCCGCGCCAGGCGGTGGAGTACGCATGCGAGAACGGACATCGATTCGAGATGCCGTTCTCGGTTGAGGCCGAGATTCCGCCGGAGTGGGAGTGCAAGGTATGTGGTGCACCCTCGCTTCTGGTGGATGGCGATGGCCCTGAGGAAAAGAAGGGTAAGCCCGCGCGTACGCACTGGGACATGCTCATGGAGCGGCGCACCCGCGAGGAGCTCGAGGAGGTGCTGGCCGAAAGGCTGGCCGTCCTGCGCTCCGGCACCATGAACATTGCCGTGCATCCGCGCGACAGCAACCGCAAGTCCGCCTGACAACGGGCCTGCGCCAAGCAGCACGAAGGGCCGGGGCCACTGCGCAGTGCAGTGGCCCCGGCCCTTGCTGTGTCCGCGGTTCGTACACTCCGGACGCCGGAGTGCTCAGCCGGTCAGCGGCGGGTCCTGGCGACGCGGGGAGGAAGGCTCGTCCTCACGGATGACCTCGCCCTGGACGACCTTGCCGTCGGGCCGGTGCATCCGGGCCTGCTCGAAGGCGTCACCGAACGAGCCGGGGGCGTAGCCGTGGCCCGACCGCCGGGTCAGCAGCTTCTCGGCGCGGCGCTGGATCAGCTTCCCGGTCGGCGGGAAGAGGCAGAGCAGCCCCAGCGCGTCGGACACCAGCCCGGGAATCATCAGCAGCAGCCCACCGGCCATCGGGAGCGTATTGCCGCTCCCCGACTTGCCGCTGCCGGACTTGCCGCTCCCCGGCTTGCCGCCGGCGGGCTTGCCGTCAGCGGACTTGGCGTCGTCGGACGACGCGGAGCTGCCGGAGGCCGCCGGGTCGCCGGTGGTCTGCAAGCTCTCGGTGAGGTTGCGCCAGGCGCGACGGCCGGCCCGCTTGACCACATAGCCGCCGAGGATCACCCCGGCGACCAGCAGGAGGAAAACCGTCAGTCCGCTGGTGGCCCCGGCGACCACGGTCAGCAGCCAGATCTCCAGCACCATCCAGGCGGCGATGCCCAAGGGGACGAAGCGGCGGGCGCGCGAGCGCTGGGGCGGGCGGGGACTCGGCGATGGCGTGGCTCCGAACGTCATGCCTCAAGTGTGCCTGGCCCGTCCCCGCACACCCCCTGAGGGTCGCCCGCGAGGGATCGTCTCCGAGCGGGCAGGCGCACCGCACCCGGCGTCAGCGGCCGCGGATCTTGTCCACCCGGGAGCCGACGCCCCAGGCGGTGACCCGCCACAGCGCCTCCACGACGATGTCCCGGCTCATCTTGCTGTCGCCCAGCTCCCGCTCGACGAAGGTGATCGGCACCTCGACGACGTGATAGCCGGCCTGCACGGCACGGCGGGCGAGGTCGACCTGGAAGCAGTAGCCCTGGGAGGCCACGTCGTCCAGGCCCAGCCCCTTGAGGGCCTCCGCGCGGAAGGCACGGTAGCCGCCGGTGATGTCACGCAGCGGCAGGTCCAGCACCAGCCGGGAGTACGTACTGCCCCCGCGGGAGATGAGCTGGCGGTACTTGGGCCAGTTGACGGTGCGGCCGCCGGGCACCCAGCGCGAACCGAGGACGAGATCGGCGCCCTTGAGGGCGGTGAGCAGCCGCGGCAGTTCCTCGGGCTGGTGCGAGCCGTCGGCGTCCATCTCGACCAGCACGTCGTAGCCGTTGTCGATGCCCCACTGGAAGCCGGCGAGGTAGGCGGCGCCGAGGCCTTCCTTGCCCTTGCGGTGCAGGACATGGACGTGCTCGTCGCCGGCGGCCAGTTCATCGGCGAACTTGCCGGTGCCGTCAGGACTGTTGTCGTCCGCGACGAGGACATGGGCCTCGGGGACGGCGGTCCGCACCCGCGAGACGATCGGCTGGATGTTCTCCGCCTCGTTGTACGTCGGAATGATCACCAACGTGGTGCCGAGCGGGCCGTATTGCCGCTGACCGTCTGTCACTGCTGTCCCTTCTCGTCCTTCGTACGCCCGCGCCGGCCGACGACTACCGCGACGGCACAGGACAGAAGCCCCACGATAGCGAGCGCCCACTCCGGAGCAGCACCGACGCGGTCGGCGAGCGTCGATTCGTCCCGCAGCGGGATACGCGCGGAGACCACACCCTGGGTGAACTCGGGGATCTGGTGGGTGATCCTGCCGTCCGGGGCGACCACCGCGCTGATCCCGCTGGTGGCGGCGGTGACCACGGCCCGGCCGTGTTCGACGGCGCGCAGCTTGGACATCGCCAGCTGCTGCTCGGGCTGGCCGGAGCGCCCGTAGGTGGCGTTGTTCGTCTGGATCACCAGGGCGCGGGCACCGGCGTCGACGGTGTCGTGCACGATCTGGTCGTAGGCGACCTCGAAGCAGATGACATCGCCGAGCCGGGCGGGGCCCACGTGGAGGACGCCGGTGTGGTCACCGGGGTAGAAGTCGCGGGGCACCCGCTGGAAACGCGTGATGATCTTGCTGAGCTGCTCCCGGAACGGCACATACTCGCCGAACGGCACCGGATGCTGCTTGGTGTAGGAGGCGCCCGGCCCCTTCTTCGGGTCCCAGACGATGCCCTCGTTGAAGACGTAGCCCTTCTTGGTGGGGTGGTCGACCAGGGCACCGACGAGGACGGGCACACCGATGGCCTTCACGGCCTCGTCGATCCGGTCGTAGGCCTGCGGGTACTGGTACGGGTCCAGGTCGGAGGAGTTCTCCGGCCAGATGACCAGGTCCGGCTTCTTGGCCCGGCCGGCCTTGACGTCGGCGGCCAGCTTCTCGGTGGCGGTGGCGTGATTGTCGGTGATCCTCATCGGGCGGCCCAGGAAGTCCATGCCGGGCTGCTGGACATTGCCCTGGACGACGGCGATATCGACGGTGTCGTCGGCCTTCGTGGGGACGGGCACGGCCAGGCCGGCCAGGGTGACCGCGGCGGCGAGCCCGAACGCTTCCAGGGCCGGGACGGCCCGGCGCAGCGATCCGTTGCCGCGCAGCCCCCAGAGGGTGGCGGCGCAGGCGGCCAACAGGGCACCGGCCAGCGCCACCGCGAAGGTCACCAGCGGGGCGCCGCCGAGCGCGGCGATCGGCGTGAACGGCGAGCCGGTGTTGGCGAAGGCGAGCCGGCCCCACGGGAAGCCGCCGAACGGAAGCCGGTCGCGGGCCCATTCCTCGGCGACCCACAGGCAGGCGGCCCACAGTGGCCCGCCCGGCAGCCGGGAGGTGACGGCGAGCGCCGCGCCCAGCAGCGCCGCGAAGAGCGCCTCGGCCACCGAGAGGCCGAACACCGCGTCCCAGCCCACGACATGCAGCCACTTCAGCAGGACCAGGAAGAACGGCAGCCCGAACGCAAAGCCCGTCCAGGCACCCTGGCGGGCGGTCCGGCCACGGGTCAGCAGCGACAGCGCGGCGACGGCCACCAGGGACAGCGGCCACAGGTCGTACGGCGGGAAGGCCAGACCGAGCGCGATGCCGAAGACGGCCGCAAGGCCGGTGCGCGGCGCCTCCCGGCGGACCAGAGCGGCGAGCCGCCGGGCGCGCCCGGGGCGCGCCGGCACGGCGCTGGAGCCCGTCTCGGCGCAGGGCACCTGGCCGTCGGGCGAGGTGCCGCTGACGGCTTCTTCGGTGGTGTCGGAACCCGATGGCACGGTCGCGGGCCTTCCTTGCAGGTCGTGGTGGTGAGCTGACCGTACATCGGGAGGCCCGGATTGCGGATATGGGGTGCACAAAAGGTGAAGGGGCACCGCCGGAGGGTAGGGGCGGGCCGCGGTGCACTGCGGTTAGGGGCCCGGCGCCCTTCGGGCCGACCTGGGACCCGCTGGCTGCGGGTCGACCGAAAGCCGTTGTCTACTGAGCGTCCGGGCCCCACCCGGGTCGCACCTTCCCCCAGGCTCTCAAGGAGCAGGGAGGGACCCCCATCCGGCCGAAACGCTCCGTTGTCCCGTGCCGCTGGTGCTGGACCTGGCTCCCAGTGGCGGTGTGCCCAAGTGGCGCACCGTCCCATGGCCCAGCTGCGTTCGACGACTGCGCGGAGGTCTCCCGGTCGGACGTCCTGTGGTGGACTCGGCCGAACCTACCGGCCGTCGACCGCCTGCTGTCAACAGGTGCTCCGCCTGCGTCGTTTTCGCGTCGCCCCAGGTCAGCCGCGAGCGCACCCAAGTGCGGCAAGGAGCGGCAAGCGCAGCCCGCGCCGGCACCTGCCCACGCGATGTCACTCGTTCGGCGGCCCGAAGACCGTGCGTCCGCCGACGACCGTGCGCAGGCACACCGGGAGGTCGTTGCCGGGAGTGAGATCGGGCAGGCCGGGGGTGCCGGAGCGGGGGTCGGTGGACCAGCGTTCCACCCGCTCGTCGGGTGCCTGGACGATCAGGTCACCGGTGCGCCAGACCGCGTAGTCGGCGGGGGCGCCGGGCACCAGGACGCCCGCGTCGTCCCGGCCGATGGCGCGCCAGCCGCCGCGGGTGTGGGCGGTGAACGCCGCGCGGGCGGAGATGCCGTGGGCGCGGGTGCGGTGGAAGACGGCGGCGCGCACGGTGCCCCAGGGGTCGAGCGGGGTGACCGGGCTGTCGGACCCGAGCGCGAGCGGGACACCGGCCTTGAGCAGCGCGGCGTACGGGTTGAGGGTGCGGGCCCGGTCGACGCCCAGGCGGGCGGCGTACATGCCGTCCTCGCCGCCCCACGCGGCGTCGAAGGCGGGCTGGACGGACGCGGTCAGGGCCAGGTCGGCGAAGCCGGCGATGGTGTCCTCGGTGAGCATCTCGGCGTGCTCGACGCGGTGCCGGGCGGCGCGGATCCGGTCGAGGCCGATCCGGTCGGCGGCGGCCCGTACGCCGGTGACGACGCTGGTCAGAGCGGCGTCGCCGATGGCGTGGAAGCCCGCCTGGAGCCCGGCCTCGGTGCAGGCGGCGACATGGGCGGCGACGGCCTCGGCGTCGAGCTGCGCGACGCCGGTGTGTCCGGCATCCGCGTACGGGGCGTGCAGATGGGCGGTGTGCGATCCGAGCGAGCCGTCGACGAACAGATCACCCGCGGCACCGATGGCCCCGAGTTCCCTGATCCGGTCCGCGTCCTTTGCGGATGCGATCACCTCGGCCCAGTAGCCGACGACGCGAGGGCCGTTGCCTTCCCCGGCCAGGGCGAGCAGCCCCGTGAAGTCGTCCTCGCCGGAGATGTCCGGGCCCGCGCACTCGTGGATGCTGCCGATGCCGAGCGAGGCGGCACGGGCCAGCGCGGCGGCCTGGGCCTCGGCGCGCTGCGCGGCGGTGACGGTGGCGTACGCGGCCTTGCGCACCGCGTGGTGGGCGGCGCCGGTGAGCGGGGCACCGGCGTGGAACCCGTCCCGCTCGCGGATGCCCGGGACCAGATCCAGCAGCGCCGTCGTCACGACGGCGGAGTGCACATCCACACGGGTGAGATAGAGGGGGCGGCCCCCGGTGGCCTCGTCCAGCTCCGCACGGGACGGCGGGCGTCCCTCCGGCCAGACGCTCGCGTCCCAGCCGTGCCCGAGCAGAATCCGGTCCGCCGGTCGCGCGTCCGCGTACCCGCGGATGCGGGCCAGCGCTTCGGTCAGCGTGCCCACCCCGACCAGATCGAGGCCGGTGAGCGCGAGACCGGTCGCGGTGGTGTGCACATGTGCGTCCGTGAACGCCGGGGTGACGAGCGCACCGTCGAGCTGGACGACCTCGTCCACGCCCCCGGCGAACGAGTCGGCCGCGCCCTCCTCGCCGACCCAGGCGATCCGGCCCCCTTCCACGACCATGGCCGTGGCGAAGGGGTCCGCCGGGCTGTGCACCTCACCGCCGCGCAGCAGGACGGTACGGGGCGGGGCCGGGTGGGAAAGGTGCTGCCGGGCCGGGTCGGGGATGCGCTCGCTCATACCGGACAGTTTGGCCCCTGCGCGGGGACGGACCGCGCGCAGGGGGGCGATCACCGGTCAGATGCGCGGCGGGCGGGCCTCGTAGGGCGTGGAGAGCACGACGGTGGTGCGGGTCGAGACGCCGGCGAGGGTGCGGATGCGGGTGAGCAGATGCTCCAGCTCCAGCGGGGTCGCGACCCGGACCTTGAGGATGTAGTTCTCGTCGCCGGCCACGCTGTGGCAGGCCTCCAGCTCGGGGACCTCGGCGAGGCGGTCGGCGATGTCGTCCGGCGCGCTGGGGTCGAAGGGTTTGACCGAGATGAAGGCGGTGAGCGGCAGGCCCACGGCTTCGGGGTCGACGATGGCGGCATAGCCCCGGATGACACCGCGCTGCTCGAGACGGCGCACGCGTTGGTGCACCGCCGAGGTGGACAGGCCGGTGGCCTTGCCCAGGTCGGTGTAACTCATCCGCCCGTCCTTGACGAGCAGATCCACGATTTGTCGGTCCAACTCCTCCACCCGCTCAACCTACTGTGCGCGGGGGCGTGTGCGCACCGCGCGCCGGATCGTGGACACCCCCGCGCCGGTCCATGTGACCAATGCCACACGTGTGAATCGGTGTCGGTGGGGTGCCGGCGATTATGCATGCGGCATGAAGGGAATTGCTGCTGGTGGCCGGGACCGCCCGTCACAGGAAGTCAGCGGTACGACCGGCCCACCCGAGGGGGATGGACATCATGCGACGCCTTAAGCAGGACTCCGCTGCCGCGCACATCGACGCCCAGGAGGGCGACAGTTTCGGCAGCTCCGGCGACGACGGTGCGGACGACTCTTTCGACACCTATGAGATCTACCGCGTGACCTGCCCCGACTGCCTACAGCCGATCGCGCTGCTGGCGGACGAGGACACACTTCCGGAGCACGCGCTGTGCGCCTCGCCGTGGAACCCGTTCGGCCTGACGGTGTGTCAGGGCTCCGGGCGGACGGCATCCGAAGCACCGGAGACCGCCGACACCCTGGACGCCCAGGAACAGGACGCGGCCATGCTGCTGACGCTTCCGGAGGGCCTGGACTGGCGCCGCCAGCCGTTCTCGCACCTCGGCGGACCCGGCACCCGCCCGGTCCGGGTACCGCGGATGCGCCCGCTCAGCTGAGAGCCTGCCGGGCGCGCACGAACGGCGCCCGGCCGGAATGAACTGACCAGAGGCCAATTCCCCGCCCAGGATGAGTTGATGAGGGCTGCGGGTGGCCGATTTCCAGCCGGGCGCGACAGCCGAATGCACGGCCGGACCCGCAGCCGGACGCGGAGCCGACTCGAAGCTGTCGTAGAGCGGGTATGCCTGCCAATCCCCAGTGACAGTAGGCCCATTGGGTCTCCCGTTGGCGCTGAACCGGCGTCGGCCGTTTCGTTGACGAGGAAGTCGTCAGTATCGAGCGGGCTTGGTCGCCCAACCGGGCCAAGTCGGGTACGCCGGCGCCTTCCAGTGGTCGCACTCGGCGCCGGTGACGCAGCGCGCCCGCCACTCCCCCAGACGCCGACCCACGCTCGACCCCGGCTGAGCAAGTGAATTGACGGTGCATCAGTCGCACTACAGTGCCGTTGGACCTCAAGGCGGTAGGGGGTCAAGCTCACTTTCACCTGTTACCTTCTCAGGGTCGATACCGAACTGATCCCTGGAGCCACGGTGACCCCACGACCTCCTCTGCACTGCCTGCGCTGCACCCGCCCCGCAGAGGGTTTCGACGGCTGCCGGACCTGCGCCGCGGAGGGCATCGGCGTCAATACGATGCCGCCGCTGGCGGATCTGGCCGGTGTGGACCTCGCCGCGTATCCGGGCGGGCCGTGGGGCCTGCCGACGGCGCTGCCCGTGTCCGGTCCGCCGGTGACGCTGGGCGAGGGCAACACCCCGTGCATCCGGCTGCGGATGGACCCGGGCCCATCCCAAGATGGCCATCCCGTCGGGGAGTTGTGGCTGAAATACGAGGGTGGGAATCCGACCGGCTCGCACAAGGACCGGGCGATGGCCGTCGGGGTGGCCGCGGCGGTGGCGGCCGGTGCGGACACCGTGGTCGCCGCTTCCTCCGGCAACGCGGGGGCGGCGGCCGCGGCGTATGCGGCACGGGCCGGGCTGCGCTGTGTGGTGTTCACCAACGAGGCGGTGCCCTCGGGACTGCGGGCCCAGATCGACGCACTGGGCGCCGAGCGGAGGGTCCACCCGGGCACCACCGGCGAACGGAACGCGGCGATGGCCCGAGCGGTCGAGGAGCACCACTGGTACCCGCTGACCAGCTACTCCTCGCCCTCACCGGGTGGGAACCCGTATGCCAACGAGGGGTACAAGTCCGTCGCCTACGAGCTGGCGCGGGACTTCTCCGGGCGACGGCTCGATGCCGTGGTGGTACCCACCAGCCGGGCGGATCTGCTGGCCGGAATCGGTCGCGGATTCCGGGAGTTGGCGGCCGCGGGACTGATGGCGCAGGAGCCCCGGCTGGTGGCCGCGGAGCCGTCCGCCTCGGCGCCGTTCACCGCCGCGCTGCGCCGCCCGGACCGCGCGGAGCAGGAGCGTACGCGAGTGACACACGGGCCGACGGTGGCGTTCTCCCTCGGCGAGGAGCGGCCCTGCTGGCAGGGGCTGGACGCGCTGTGGCGCAGCGCCGGCTCGGCCGTTGCTGCGGACGACGACGCCATCATGGCGGAGCACCGGAGGCTGGCGGCAGAAGGTCTGATCCTGGAGCCGTCCTCCGCCGTCGGGTCCGCCGTGGCACGGGATCTGGCCCGGACGCCCGGCGCGCTGGTGGTCGCGATCGGGACGGCGACGGGGCTCAAGGGGCTGGCGGGCTGAGGTCGGGGGGCCGGCCGGGCAGGAAGCCGGCCAGGCGGGAGGCCGGGCCGGAAGAGTGCAGGGCGGCGGGGCGGACGGGGAGAGCTCTCGGTCCGCCCCGCCCCCGCTCAGCGCGTCTCGGGGCCCGCGAGGTGGCGGGCGATGACCATCCGCTGGATCTGGTTGGTGCCCTCGACGATCTGAAGGACCTTGGCCTCCCGCATATAGCGCTCGGCCGGGAAGTCGAGGGTGTAGCCGTAGCCGCCGAGGAGCTGGACGGCGTCGGTGGTCACCCGCATCGCGGTGTCCGTGCAGAAGAGTTTGGCCATCGCCGCTTCCTTGGAGAACGGCAGACCGGCGTCGCGCAGCCGGGCGGCGGTGAGATAGAGGGCGCGGCCGGCCTCGATCTGGGTGGCCATGTCGGCGAGCATGAAGCGCAGGCCCTGGAAGTCGACGATCGGGCGGCCGAATTGCTGCCGTTCGGAGGTGTACGCGAGCGCCTCGTCCAACGCCGCCTGGGCGACGCCGACGGCGCAGGCCGCGATGCCCAGGCGCCCGGAGTCCAGGGCGGAGAGGGCAATGGCGAAGCCCTGGCCCTCGTCCCCGAGGCGGCGGGAGTCGGGGACGCGGACGGCGTCGAAGTGCAGCTGGGCCGTCGGGGACCCCTTCATCCCCATCTTGCGCTCGGGGGCCGCGGCGCTGAGGCCCTCGGCATCGCCGGGGACCAGGAAGGCGGTGATGCCGTGGGCGCCGCTGCCGCCGGTGCGGGCCAGCACGGTGTAGAAGTCGGCCACGCCGCCGTGGGTGGTCCAGGCCTTGGTGCCCTCCAGCTTCCAGGTGTCGCCCTCCCGGGTCGCCCGGGTGGTCAGGGAGGCGGCGTCGGAGCCCGAGGAGGGCTCGGAGAGGCAGTACGCGCCGATGAGTCCGCCACCGAGCATGTCGGGAAGGTGTTCGGCGCGCTGCTCCTTGGTGCCGTACCCGGCGAGCGCATGGCAGGCGAGGGTGTGCACGCTGACGCCGAGGCCGACGGTGAGCCGGGCGGCGGCGAGCTCCTCCAGAACCTGGAGGTAGACCTCGTAGGGCTGGCCGCCGCCACCGAATTCCTCGTCATAGGGCAGCGAGAGCAGTCCGGATTCCGACAGCAGGGTGAAGGTCTCGCGCGGGAAGTGGCCGGCGTCTTCTTCCTCGCCGGCCGTTGGCCTGATCTCGCGCTCGGCGAGCTCACGTACGAGGGTCAACAGGTCGCGGGCTTCCTCAGTGGGCAGCCTGCGGTCCACCGGCCGGGGGCCGTACTCGGTCATGGCGGCGCTCTCCTCCCTGTCGGGCGCTGCGGCGACACGCGCGGGGTGGGCGGCGGCGCCGGTTTTGTGGTGCCAGGCCGATGATCGCGTTCCGGGTCGCGGAAGGCGATGACCTGCGGCGGTGGCGCTAGGAGTATGCCCGATCGGAGGCCTCGCGTCACGGGTTGATCATCACTGGCTGCGGGAATCCGGCCCCGTACCGACCGGTCACGATATTGGTCCGAACCATTGACGCACTGGTCTAGTCCTTCTAGCTTCTCCTCCAACGTTCAACGCGTTCATGCCAATTCGGAACGCAGGTCAGGCTCCACCCCTCGACCCCCTCCGAGGAGACGACATGCTCAGACCGCACCGGATGCGATCGCCGCGCAGAGTGATCGCCGCCGCCACCGCACTGTGTACCGCGGCACTGGCCGGCACCCTGCTCGCCGGACCGGCATCCGCCGACCCGGTCCGCTCCCCCGCCCCGCAGCATCCCGCCACCACCACGGCGGCGCCGTCCGCGGCGGGCGACAAGGTGGTCGGATACTTCACCAACTGGGGTGTCTACGACCGCAATTACCACGTCAAGAACATCGAGACGTCAGGCTCGGCGGCCAAGCTGACGCACATCAACTACGCCTTCGGCAACGTCCAGGGCGGCAAGTGTGCCATCGGTGACTCCTACGCCGACTACGACAAGGCCTACACCGCCGACCAGAGCGTCGACGGCCAGGCGGACACCTGGGACAACGGCGCGCTGCGCGGCAACTTCAACCAGCTGCGCAAGCTCAAGAAGCTGCACCCGGGCCTCAAGGTGATCTGGTCGTTCGGCGGCTGGACCTGGTCGGGCGGCTTCACCGAGGCCGCCAAGAACCCCGACGCGTTCGCCCAGTCCTGCCTCGACCTGGTCGAGGACAAGCGCTGGGCGGATGTCTTCGACGGCATCGACATCGACTGGGAGTACCCGAACGCCTGCGGCCTGACCTGCGACACCAGCGGTAAGGACGCCTTCACGAAGGTGATGAGGGCACTGCGGTCGAAGTTCGGCCAGAGCAATCTGGTGACCGCGGCGATCACGGCGGACGCCTCGGCCGGCGGCAAGATCGACGCGGCGGACTATGCGGGCGCGGCGCAGTACGTCGACTGGTACAACCCGATGACGTACGACTACTTCGGCGCCTGGGACGCCAAGGGCCCGACGGCGCCGCACTCCCCGCTCACGTCGTACAGCGGCATCCCGAAGGCCGGCTTCAACAGCACCGACACCACCACCAAGCTCAAGGGCCTCGGCATTCCGGCGGGCAAGCTGCTGCTGGGCATCGGCTTCTACGGCCGTGGCTGGTCGGGTGTCACGCAGGACGCACCGGGCGGCAGCGCGACCGGCGCGGCTCCGGGCAAGTACGAGGCCGGTATCGACGACTACAAGGTGCTCAAGAGCCGCTGCCCGGCCACCGGCAAGGTGGGCGGCACCGCCTACGCCAAGTGCGGCGACCAGTGGTGGAGCTATGACACCCCGGAGACCATCGGCACGAAGATGGCCTTCAAGGACGCGCAGGGTCTGGGCGGCACGTTCTTCTGGGAACTGAGCGGTGACACGACCAACGGTGAGCTGATCAAGGCGATCAAGTAGCCGCAGCGGGGCACGGAACCGGAGGGGCGGGGGGCGCGGCGGCCTCCCGCCCCTCCGGCACGCCCTGCACGGAGGCGGCGACGTCTGTTGATGCCCCAGGCAGGCAGACAGACAGGCGGGCGCGGGGCGGCCGGACAGCCCGGCTTCGCTCACCGCCGGCTCCGATGATCGCCGCGGACGCGTTGCGGAGGCGTTGCGGACGGGTACAGGGCGACCACCGGGACGCCTGTGGGTGACCTGGCGCGCCCGCGGGGTTTACTGCCCCGTCCGGTACGAGCACCATCGGCCGTACGGGGCAGGAGCCGCATGGGAGAGGTGACGCGTGGTCAACCCTTGGCTGGCGATGGAGGCCGGTGCCGATCCGGTGGAGCGCACCCGCACGGTGCGCCGGGCGCATGCGGCCTTCCTGGCCGACGGGACCGTGGCGCCACCGGTCCGCCGGGTGGTCGCCGACTCCTGGCGCCGCTCCGCCGACGCCCGGGCCGCGGCGGACGGCGCCGCGCCCATCGATCTGGACGAGGGCGCACTGGACGCCTACCGGGACGGGCATCCACTGGCCCGTGCGATGCCCGTCTTCCGGGAGCTGCTGGGCAGCTTCGCGCAGGACGGCGCGCATCTGCTGGCCGTCTGCGATCCGCAGGGGCGGCTGCTGTGGGTGGAGGGGCACCGCGGGGTGCGGCGCAGTGCCGAGCGGATGAACTTCGTGGTCGGCGCCCGCTGGGACGAACGGCACGCCGGCACCAACGCCCCGGGTACCGCGCTCGCCGCCGATCACGCCGTACAGATCTTCGCCGCGGAGCACTACAACCGTCAGGTGCAGCGCTGGACCTGCGCCGCCGCCCCGCTGCACGATCCGCGGACCGGGCGGCTGCTGGGCGCGGTCGACATCACCGGCGGCGACCATCTGGCGAGCCCGCACAGCCTGGCTCTGGTGCAGGCCACCGCCCGTGCGGCGGAGGGCCATCTCGCCGCGGACGTACCGGAGTTGGGTGTCTGCCTGTCGGCGCTGGGCCGGGACGAGGCGCTGCTGGTGGTGGACGGGGAGCGGCTGCGGCTCGGTCGCCGGCACAGCGAGATCATGGTGCTGCTGGCCCGGCACCCGGAAGGGCTGACGGGTGATCAGCTCTCGGTGCTGCTGTACGGCGAGCGCGATATGCGGCCGGTGACGCTGCGGGCCGAGCTGTCCCGGCTGCGCCACCTCGTCGGCACGCTGCTGCATTCGCGTCCGTACCGGCTCAGCCGGCCCGTCGAGACCGATCTGTGCGTGGTCGAGGAGGCGTTGGCGGCCGGCGAGGCACAGTCCGCACTGGGCGCCTACCGCGGTCCGCTGCTGCCGCTGTCGGAGGCGCCCGGCGTGCAGCGGCTGCGCGGTGCGCTGGAGGACCGGCTACGGCGTGCGCTGCTCGACGCACGCGACCCCGGCCTGCTGCGTGAGTGGTCGCGCAGCCCCTGGGGCGAGGACGATCTGGAGATCTGGGAAGCCCTGGTGGACGCCCTTCCGGAGCGCTCCCCGGCGCGCGGGGCACCGATGGCCACCGCGGACCGGCTGCGTGCGGCGTACGGCCTGACCGGCGGATCCGCCGGTGCCGTGCGCGCCCCGGCGGCCGCGCATGTCGCAACGTTCACGCAACCTCCGCGGCTTTAGCCTGCGCACAACGCCCGTCACACGGGAGTGGCGGGCACCGCGCCGAGAGCGATTGGGAGGCCGCACCATGGCCCGTTACGCCAGCCCGGGTTCCGCCGATGCCGTCATGAGCTATCTGCCCCGCTACGACCACTGGATCGGCGGCGAGTTCGTGGCGCCGGCACTGGGCCGGTACTTCGAGAACCCGACCCCGGTCAACGGGCAGCCGTTCACCGAGGTCGCGCGGGGCACGGCCGAGGACGTCGAACGTGCCCTGGACGCGGCGCACGCGGCCGCGCCCGGCTGGGCCCGCACGGCCGCCGCCGACCGCGCCGGCGTCCTCAACAAGATCGCCGACCGGATGGAACAGAACCTGGAGGCCCTGGCGGTCGCGGAGAGCTGGGAGAACGGCAAGCCCGTACGGGAGTCCCTGGCAGCCGACATCCCCCTGGCCATCGACCACTTCCGCTACTTCGCGGGCGCCATCCGCGCCCAGGAGGGTTCCCTGTCGGAGATCGACGAGGACACCGTCGCGTACCACTTCCACGAGCCGCTCGGAGTGGTCGCCCAGATCATTCCCTGGAACTTCCCGATCCTGATGGCGACCTGGAAGCTCGCCCCGGCACTGGCCGCCGGCAACGCCGTGGTCCTCAAGCCGGCCGAACAGACCCCCGCCTCGATCCATTTCTGGATGAGCCTGATCGCGGACCTGCTGCCGCCGGGCGTCATCAACATCGTCAACGGCTTCGGCGCCGAGGCGGGCAAACCGCTGGCCTCCAGCCCGCGGGTCGCCAAGGTCGCCTTCACCGGTGAGACCACCACCGGCCGCCTGATCATGCAGTACGCGTCCGAGCACCTGCGGCCGGTGACGCTCGAACTGGGCGGCAAGAGCCCCAACATCTTCTTCGACGACGTCTCGTCCGCCGCGGACGACTTCCACGACAAGGCGCTGGAAGGCTTCACCATGTTCGCCCTCAACCAGGGCGAGGTGTGCACCTGCCCGTCCCGGGCGCTCATCCAGCGCGGCCACTACCAGGACTTCCTGGCGGCCGGGGTGGCGCGCACGGAGAAGATCGTCCAGGGGCACCCGCTGGACACCGACACCATGATCGGCGCCCAGGCCTCCAACGACCAGCTGGAGAAGATCCTCTCCTACCTGGACATCGGCCAGAAGGAGGGCGCCCGCATCCTGACCGGCGGCTCCCGGGCCGAGCTCGGCGGCGAACTGGAGGGCGGCTACTACGTCCGTCCGACGGTCTTCGAGGGCAACAACGAGATGCGGGTCTTCCAGGAGGAGATCTTCGGCCCGGTCGTCGCCGTGGCCCCCTTCAGCGACTTCGACGACGCGATCGGCATCGCCAACGACACGCTCTACGGCCTCGGCGCGGGCGTCTGGACCCGCGACGGCTCCACCGCCTACCGCGCCGGCCGCGCCATCCAGGCCGGGCGGGTATGGACCAACTGCTATCACGCCTACCCGGCCCACGCGGCCTTCGGGGGCTACAAGCAGTCCGGGATCGGCCGGGAGACACACAAGATGATGCTGGACCACTACCAGCAGACGAAGAACCTGCTGGTGTCGTACTCGGCCAAGAAGCTCGGCTTCTTCTAAGGGCCTGAGGAAGGGCGCCTGAACCGGGTCTTTACCCGTCAGGCGCCTTTCGCTCGGCCCGCTCGGCCCGCTCGGAGCTCGGCCCGGTTCTGTTGCGTTGTGCCTCTCCGTTCCTCCTGCCGCTGTCCCGCTCCTGACCAGTGGTTCCGGTCCATTTGCGGTCCCGGTCCCGGCTCACCCCGCAGGAGCCGCGCGTCCTCGCCCGCGCCCACGTCGTGCCGTACGCCGAGGCGTCCACATCGTTTCTTGGCGAGAGCCAGTGCCCCCTGGGGGCGCGTGCCGGGCGTCGCGAGGGGGCGAACGTTGCTTGTCGGGGCGCTAGCGTGCGGCGAGCCGCTCCAGCAGGGCGGTGCTCCGTGCCAGCAACGCCCGTTCCTCATCCGTGAGTTCGGCCTCGATGGCCTGCGCGAGCCAGCCGGCCCTGCGGCCGCGCTCCGCTTCGAGCGCGGCCCGGCCCGCGTCCGAGAGCTCGACGAGCGACTTACGGCCGTCCGTGGGGTGCGCCCGACGCGTGATCAGGTTCTGTTCCATGAGCAGCCCCACCGACCGGGCCATCGACTGGGGGCGTACGCGCTGATCGGCGGCGAGGTCGCTGGTGGTCATGGCGCCGTTGCGGTCGAGTGCACCGAGCACGGCGGCCTGGCCCAGCGGGATGCGGTCCTCGTGTTTGACACGTCGGGTGAGCTTGCCCACCGCGGTGCGCAGTTCGGCGGCGATGGCGGCGGCTTCCGAGGTGGGCATAGGGCACTTTACCCCGTTGGCCGGCATTGCTGTGCAGCTGACCTGCACAGCAATGCTGTACAGCAAAACTGAGCAGCATTGCTGTAGGGTTTGGCATTGTCGGGCTCAGCGCCAGCGTTGTCGCAGCCAGGGCCACGGCACACGACAACGGGAAGGAACTCCCATGTCCGCAAAGGCAGTCGAACCCGCCAAAATCACCGACGCCGCCATCGAGACCGTCACCGCCCGCCGGATCATCGACAGCCGCGGCAACCCCACGGTCGAGGTCGACGTCGTCCTGGCGGACGGGTCCCTGGGGCGTGCGGCTGTCCCCTCCGGCGCCTCCACCGGCGCCCGGGAGGCCGTGGAACTGCGCGACGGAGACTCCGCGCGCTGGCACGGCAAGGGCGTCGACCGCGCGGTGGCCCACGTCAACGGGGAGATCGCGGCGTCCGTGCGCGGCCGGGACGCGGCGGACCAGGCGGGCCTCGACGCCGCGCTGATCGCCCTCGACGGCACCGCCACGAAGTCCCGGCTCGGCGCCAACGCGATCCTCGGCGTCTCCCTCGCCACCGCCAAGGCCGCCGCGGCGGCCCACCGCCGGCCCCTCTACCGCTACCTCGGCGGCGCCGACGCCCGCCTCCTGCCGCTGCCGATGATGAACATCGTCAACGGCGGCGCCCACGCCGACAATCCGCTGGATTTCCAGGAGTTCATGATCGCGCCCGTGGGCGCGGACACCTTCGCCGAAGCCGTCCGCATGGGCAGCGAGGTCTTCCACACCCTGCGCCGCGATCTGCTGGCCGCCGGGCACTCCACGGGCGTCGGCGACGAGGGCGGCTTCGCGCCCGCGCTGCGTACCGCTGAGGAGGCGCTCGACTTCGTGATGGCCGCCATCGAGCGCACCGGCTACCGCCCCGGCACGGACATCGGCCTGGTCATGGACCCGGCGTCGTCGGAGTTCTTCCGCGACGGGGTGTACGACTACGCGGGCGAGGGGGTACGCCGCACCCCCTCCGAGAACGCCGACTACCTCGCCAAGCTCATCGACACCTACCCGGTCGTCTCCATCGAGGACCCGATGGCGGAGAACGACCTGGACGGCTGGCGCGAGCTGACCGCCCGCGTCGGCGACCGCTGTCAGCTCACCGGCGACGACGTGTTCTGCACCAACGAGACGCTGCTGCGCGAGGGCATCCGCACCGGCGTCGGCAACTCGGTCCTGGTCAAGGTCAACCAGATCGGGACGCTGACCGAGGCGCTGGCCGCGGTCGCCACGGCCCACCAGGCGGGCTGGACGGCTGTCATGTCGCACCGCTCGGGCGAGACGGAGGACACCACCATCGCGGATCTGGCGGTGGCGACCGGCTGCGGCCAGATCAAGACCGGCTCGCTCTCCCGCTCCGACCGCACGGCGAAGTACAACCAACTGATCCGGATCGAAGAGGAGTTGGGCGACTCGGCGCGCTTCGCGGGCCGCTCCGCACTGCGTGGGGCCTGAACAGCAGGCAGCGGGCCGTCCGCTTCGGCGAGGACCGGTCGGTTCCGCCGGCCCTTGAGGACTCGCACCCGCAGGGCGTTCTCCCACACGAGATGGCCGGTGATTCCGAAGCGGAGGGGTTTTGGGTCCACAGGTGGGCTACGCCGCCAGGGCTGCGCCGTCCGTCCCCTCGGGCCGTCCGGCTTGATGACCTGATGTCCAAGGTCGCCACGGGCCTGGGGGGATTGCGGGTGTGGTGGCGAGCGGGGCCCGCCCTCCCGTCAACATGCCTGTCCACACCGGGAAATGGCACCGGAATCCCTCTGCTATGGTGCGCCGATGTCATCGATCAAGCAGTTCCAAGTCACCTTCGACTGCGCGGAACCTGAGCGTGTCGCTCGTTTCTGGTGCGAGGTGTTGGGGTACGTCGTACCGCCGCCCCCGGAGGGGTTTGCGAACTGGGACGATTTCGATCGCTCGCTGCCGCCTGAGCGTCAGGGTTCAGCGTTTGTCTGTATGGATCCCTCAGGTGTGGGCCCGCGGATGTACTTCCAGCGCGTTCCCGAAGGCAAGGTCGTCAAGAATCGGCTGCATCTTGACGTGCGGGTCGGCACCGGGCTCGTGGGTGAAGAGCGCCTCGCCGCGCTTGAGGCCGAGTGCGCACGACTGATCGCGCTCGGTGCGGTGCGCGTGCAACTACTGCGTGCCGATGGCGTCAATGAGTCGTGCCTCGTGATGCAGGACATCGAGGGCAACGAGTTCTGTCTCGACTGAGCGTCCTCCGAGGCGGCGAACGAGGCTGTCCAGGACGGCTCCGACGCCGTGCCCACACCAGCCACCACAAGATCATCTCACTCGTGACCAGCAGTTACGGGACGACCCTTACTCCACCGCATACAGCAGGTTGTACTCGGCACCATGCGCCCTGAAGCGCAGACTGCGCTCACCAGGCGTATCCGTGATCCACTGCTCCCCGAGCCTGCCGTCGCCGGCGGTTCCGCCGACCTCCCCGAGAGAGACGGCAATCGTTCCCGTGAAGTCGCAGTCGTACTTGACGGTGTACATCCGGTCTCCCAGCACCGTCCCATTCCACACGGTGCCACGATTCTGGAGCACAAGCCTCGGCTCGTCGAAGCCGCTCCAGCCCTCAGTCGTGACGCACTTGAGCTTCTCCAGATAGAGCTTGGCCATACCGTCCCCTGTGCAGGATCCTTCTCGACACTGCACATCCTGCCGAGCCGCAATAAACGATCACTAAACGCATGGACGCGGGATGTGTCGCGGAGGCGACACCCCGCCCGGGGAGGGCGGGGCCGCAGAACCAGGTGGGACCGAGACTCTACTGTGCGCCGTCGACGCGCTTCATGCTCACCGACGTACTGCTGAGGCACAGCACTGGCATGAACGTGCCGCTACAGCTGGACGGTTGACCGCTCTGCCGCTGGGCAGCGCACAGATCAGCCGGCCAGGACCAGGTGCGGAAGCTCTACTGACAGCGAAAGGTCGTGGTCGCGTCGAGGGCGGCCCTGTCGGTCGTGAGGTGATTGACCGGCGCACTCTCGACGGCGTGACCGAAGGAGATCCCTACGAGTAACTTCCCGTGGTCCAGGCCGAGTTCGCCACGAACGGTGTCGGCGTAGAAGCTCAGCAGTCCCTGCGGGCAGCTGTCCAAGCCGTACGCGGTCATGGCCAGCAGCAGCGTCTGGGCGTAGATCCCGACATCCGCGGCCAGTCGTGCCCCGGCGTCTCCGGCCGTGAAGAGGAACGCGACGTGCGGGGCGCCGTAGAAGCGCAGGCTCTCGGCGTCGAAGGCGGCTCGGGCCGCGTGGTCGTTCCGGCCGATGCCCAGCGCGCCGTAGAGCGCCGTGCCGAACGCGGCGCGGCGACGCTGCTGCGCAGTCGAGTACATATCGTCGCGGTAGGGGAAGTCGACCGTGGTGCGCTGCTCGGCGTGGGCCGCCTGAAGCGCGTCGGCGAGACGGTCCCGAAGCGCCCCGCTCACCACCTCGACCTGCCAGGGCTGTGTGTTCGAGCTGGACGGTGCGGCGCCGGCGAGTGCGAAGACCGCGCGCAAGGTCTCCTCGGGCACCGGGTCGGGCCGGAATGCGCGGGTCGCGCGGCGGCCGCGGATCAGCTTCTCCGCGTAGCCACTCAGCTCGGTCGGGTGGGACGGGCTCATGGTGGTACTCCTCCGGCACTCCTCGGACACCTTAGGTAAACGGAAACGTCTACCTAGGCTCGACCGTAATGGCGACTCCGCCTAAAGTAAACGCCTGCGTATACTTGAGCCATGGAGGCAACGACCACGAAGACCCCACGCCGGGGGCGCGGCGGGCGTGAACGGATCCTGGGCGCAGCCGCCCTGCTGTTCGCGAACCAGGGGATCAACGCCACCGGTATGGAGCAGGTAGCGGAGGCGGCGCCGGTGTCCAAACGCACGCTCTACGCACATTTCCCGGCCAAGAGCGACCTGGTGATCGCCCACTTGCGAGAGCTGGCCGCATCCGGACGGACCCTGGAGAGCGTGCTCACCCGCGAGGATCTCGCTCCTCGGGAGCGGATTCTCCGGCTGTTCGACCTCCCGGCGCCGGACGCGTCCCCGGTGCGCGGGTGCCCGTTCATCGATGCCGCGGCCGAGTTCCCCGACCCGCAAAGCGCGATCCACACGTACGCACGTGAGCAGAAGCTGCTGATGGCGCAGCTCGTCACCGAGCTGGCGGCGGAGCTGGGCGCTGCCGGACCCGCCACGCTCGCCGAGCAGTTGGTCACGCTCGCCGACGGCGCGGCCAGCCGCGCGATGGTGCTGAATCAGCCGGACTACGGTCGGCACGCGCGCGCCGCCGCGGAAATCCTGCTCGACCAGGCCCTCATGCCGCTGAGTTGAGAAGACTACGGCCGACCTCGCGACGGACGCATGAACATCCCCCGTCGCCGTTCGGCCGCCTCTCGATCACCGGCTTCTGCCACACCTGTCGTGTGCACAGCGTGTGCGGGTGCAAGAGCCCGATCGCTACGAGAACGCATGCTGGTCCGGCCTCACTGTGGGAGTGGCTGCACAGGAAGGACGTCACCGTCAGTTCGAGGGGATGGACGGTTCCCGGACGTTCTGTCCGCTGACGTACCAGGCGGCAATTTGCGCGCGTGAGCTGAACCCGAGCTTGGTGAGGATGCGTTGAACGTGTCCCTCGGCCGTGCGGGGGGCGATGACCAGGCGCGTGGCGATCTCCTTGCTGGTCAAGCCCTCGGATACCAGCTTGGCGATCTGCCCCTCTCTCGGCGTCAGGTCTGCATCCTCACCGCTCGCTTGCCGTTGCTCACCGGTCGAGGTCACTGTCCCGAGCGCGTAGTCGACTGCTGCCTGTTCGGACAGGTCGCAGCCGCGCTGGAACGCGGTGTGGTAGCGGTCGTCGCCCATGGCCGCGCGGACCATGCCGATGTGCTGGTGGTGCACGACTCCCACCGGGTGAAAATAGTCCGGTGAGGTGCCGACCGTCCGCCACATGGCAGCGGCGGCACCGCTCAGGGTCGCCGCGCGGACATGGCGCGCCTGCCGTTCGCTCACCCAGGCGAGGATCTCGAACGCGAAGGCCATCAAGAACTTGGCGCTCACCCGGCGGCGCAGGTTCAGGGCCTCGCGCGCTGCCGCTTCCGCGTTCGCCAGGTCGTGGTCGAGCTCCACGAAGGAGAGGCTCAGCAGTGCCCAGGAGCGCCAGATCACCTCTCCGCGCCGCACGGTGAGGGCAAGTGCTTCCTCCAGGAGGGCCAGGCCCCGCTCGCGCTGCCCCTTGTACCCGAGGAGGAATCCATGGAGGGACATCGCGAGGAGCTTGCCGCTGAGTTCGTCCCCCGAGCTGAACCCGGACATGGCATCGGCGGTGAGCAGCGCTGCTTTCTCGATGTCTCCCGTGGATGCGGCTTTCACCCCCTCCACGAGCGTCACGTACGCGCTTTCCTTCGTGAGGCCGAGTCTCCTGGCCAGCTCGGCAGCCTCAACAAGCTGCGCCTGTGCGGCGTCGACGTCGCCTTGCAGCAGCGCAACCCAAGCATTTCGACGCAATGCCGAGGTGCGCTCCGGAGAAGGCTCAGAGCTTGCCGCCAGCGCTTGACCGAGCCAATGACGCGTCAGGCTGTTGAAGCCCTGGACACCCAAGTAGGTCCCCAGTTTGTCTGCCATGCGCAGCGCGACGACGGCATCAGCGGGCCGGGTGAGGCAGAAGCCGAGGGCCTCGCGCAAGTTGGCGTGCTCGCGTCTCAGCCGGAGAATCCAGGAATCTTGATCCGGCCCCATCCACTCGGCCTGGAATTGCTCCACCATGCGGACGTACCAGTCGCGATGACGGCAGCGGATGGCAACATCCTCGCCGGCCGCCACAAGCCGCGCCTCGCCGTACTCCCGTATGGTCTCCAGCATCCGATAGCGCACGCAGCCCTCACGCTCGTCGCGTATCAGGATGGATTTGTCGACGAGGGAGAGAACGATATTCCGTATCTCCTCCGACGCGATCCCCTCACCGGCGCCGACATATTCGATGCCGTCCAGGTCGAAGCTCCCGGAGAATGCTGAGGCGCGGGCCCACAGCTGTTGCTCGGGCTGCGCGCACAGGTCGTAGCTCCAGTCGATCAGCGCTTGCAGCGTGCGTTGCCGTGTGGGTGCGTTCCGTGGGCCGACGGTGAGCAGGCGATAGCGTTCGGACAGGCGCTCCTCGATCTGGCGGAGCGACAGTGCGCGCAGCCACACCGTGGCCAGCTCGATGGCCAGCGGGATCCCGTCGAGCGCGCGACACAGTCGCGCGATCGCTGCGCAGTCCTGGCTGCGGAGATTGAACCCGGGCAGAACGGCGCCGGCACGATCGACGAAAAGCTTCACCGAGTCGTACTGCGTCAGCGCGTCCGGCGAGGGCACTGCTTCCGGGCTGGGTACCGGCAGCGGAGGAACCACCAATGTCGTCTCGCCGTACACGCCCAGCGACTGCCGACTCGTCGCCAGGATCTGCACCTGCGGACACGCTCGAATGACGCCATCGATGAACAGCGCGCAGTCGTCAATCAGATGCTCACAGTTATCGAGTATCAGGAGCACCTCGCGGGAGCTGAGGTATTCGATGACCATGTCGATGGTGGTGCACGAGGGCTGGTCGTGCAGGCCGAGTTGCGCCGCCACTGTGTGCGCGAACAGCGAGGAATCGCGCAATTCAGCCAGCTCGATGGAGCGCACGCCGTCCCGGAAACTCCGCCGCATGGCCGCGGCAACGTGCAGGGCAAGACGAGTCTTTCCCACCCCTCCGGGGCCGGTGAGCGTCAAAAGCCTTGAGGTTGCCAGTAGCCGTTTCGCATCAGTCACCTGCTGCCGCCGGCCGACGAAACTGGTGACGTCAACCGGAAGGGTCTCGACACCCTCCAGGACGCTGGGCCGAGCCACAGGAGTCATACTTCCGGAGATTAATCGACCCTCGAACGGGATAAAAATCTACTAGTAAGTAGTTTGTGACAGGGAGTTTGCACCCGGGCTCACGGGCCATGGTCAGCGAGCCCCCTGCACCACGGGCAATCGGGCCCAGTGCGTGGTTCCACCCGCGTGGCTGTCGGCGCCGTGAGCGGCGGCCAGGGCTTCGATGATGGTCAGGCCGCGCCCGTGTTCGTCGTGGGCGCAGGACGACGTCCAGGCCCCGGCCCGTGCCGACGGGCCGCCGTCGGTGAGGCCCACCCACACCCGAAGGCCCGTGTTCTCGCGGTACAGGTGCAGGGCAAGCGGCGGCTGAGCGTGCTCCACGGCGTTCGTGACCAGCTCGGACACCACGAGCAGTACCGAATGGGCGGCATCGTCGTCGATACCCCAGGCGTCGAGCACCGACTGGGCGATGCGACGAGCGTGGCCGACCGCTTCCGGCCGGTGCGCAAGCCGACGCGACGTGTGAGCGACGAGGAGGGGATCGCGTCCGATGAGGGCTGCGTCCCGGCCTCTGCCGCAAGGGCCGTCGCCGGCGGTGGTGCGCACCGGCGCCGGTATCGCATGTGAGAGGTCTTCCGAGGTTTCCATCGCCCTTACCAAACGTTGAACGGCGCAGCGGTCGAACACTTCACACCATGCGCAGCTCCCCGTGCGGCGACAAGGCGGAAACTACGCAAGCGGCTACGCAATCACTACCTGCTCATCCACCGTCTCTACCGCGCCAGGGTGCACATCTGCACGCTCCTGGCCGGTGATACCGGCCCTCCTGGGCGGCGGTGCCCTGCCGAAGAGCCGCCTCGGCGCGACGCCCTGGACGGCATGGGCTCGCGATGTGTGACGGTGACGGCGCTCTGAGTAGAGACCCTGATCACCCCGTCCGGCGGGCCGAAGACGGTGTTCCTGCCGTGACCGAGACACGCCAGCCGGGAGTGGGCCGCGTTCTCACGGAAACTCCGTGATCCACGACGGCATCCGACTCGGCAGCCTTGTCTCTCGTGAGGACAGCCCCTCCTCCTTCACCCGCCTCCGAGGTGAGGAGAGCGGGGCCGCCCGGATACGAAAACCGGATACGAGAAGAGGAATCGATGGCTGTGGCAGAAGTGGTGTTGGTACGCGGGTTGTTGTGGTCCGACGGGTCCAGTCGGAGCGAGGTCAGCCCGTTCCCGTATGACGCCGGAGACCGAGTCACGGCCGAGCCCAGGGGGGCGATGGTCACCCCGGTGGCGTCCGGTCACTCCTCGCCGCTGTCGCACGCCGAAGAGGTCGCAGACCTCATCACCCGCGCCGCCGTCAGCACGGCCTGAAGGAGACGAACCAAAAATGGTGGAGGAAAAAGCCGGCCGTCTCCGCGCGGTGGGATCGGCCTCGAACGACGCCCTGTTGCGCTTCTCCCTGAAGCTGGACGGCACGGTGTCCGGAGTCGTCGCAGCCTTCAGCCTGCTGGGAGCCAGAACGCTGGACTCGCTGCTCGGCCTGCCGGTATGGCTGCACTGGACCCAGGGTGCGTTCCTCGCGGTCTACGCCGCCGGCCTGTGGTACGGGGCCACCCATCCGGCGGTCACCCGGCCCGTCGCCGTCGCAGCCGTCGTGCTCAACGCCGTGTGGGCGGTGGGCTGCGCGGCCATACTCGCCGCCGGAACATCGTGGTTCCCGCTCACCCCTCTCGGTGGCGGCTACGCGGGCTTCATAGGTATCGCCGTGGTGGTGTTCGGCTCGATGCAGTACGCGGGACTGCGGCGGGCCGGGTAGCCGGGAGCACGCTGCGCAGCACGCGGGGTCACCTCCGCGGCGCCGGGCGGCGGGTCCGTGTCCCGTGTTCCAGGGCACCGGCCCGCCGCCCGGCCACGGCCACCCGGACACCCTGGACCCGCGTGCCGAGGCTGCGCCCACCGAGAGGGAATGCCCGCGGAGATGTGCCGTTCGCGTCACGACGGTTCGTCGCCCAGCAAAGGCACCAACTCGCGTCTGCCAGTGATGCCGAGTTTCCGGAATCCACTGGTCAAGTGGTTCTCCACGGTCCGTCGCGTGATGAACAGGGTGTCGGCGATCTCCCGGTTGGTCCGCCCGCGGGCCGCGAGCACCGCAACGCGGCGTTCTTGGCCGGTCAGTGCCGATGCCCCGACTGCCCCGACCGTGTGTGCTCGGCGGGGCCGCGCGCCCCACGCGTGCAGGCGCTCGCGGGCCAGGTCGGCGAGGCCGACGGCCCCGCACTGCCGGGCGAGGTCCAGCCCGCGACGCGCCGTATCCCTGCCCAGCCGGACATGCCCGGCCTCGCAACGCAATGTGCCGTACTCGACGAGCGAACGGGCCTGTTCGAGCGTGGCTCCGGCTTCTTCCAGCAAGCCGACGGACGCCTCCAGTTGTTTCAGACCCTGCCGGCCGCGCACGGTCACGGCGACGGTGCGCAGGCTGATGCCGAGCGTACGAGGGGCGCCCCAGGCCTGGGCCTGCTCCAGTTCCTGCTGCGCCAGGCGCGCGGCCTGACCGGAACGGCCCAGGGCACGGTGAGCGAGGGCGGCGAGGGATCTCCACGGAAGGATGGCGGGGTTGTCCTGCTGCCAGGCGATCTGGCGGCGTCCGCACTCCAACAGATCCTCCAGGGCGTCGGCGAAATCGCCGTCGGCCAGGCGCATGCGCGCCCGCGCCTCCAGCAGGTGCGTCCACTGCCAGACGTCGCCGTACCGCTCGTGCTCGGCAAGGAGGAGCAGCGGCTCGGCTTCCTCGCGTCGTCCCGTCTCCAGCAGCACCCGCAGAACACCGGCGAGGGCGAGCGGGACCATGGGGTTTCCACGGGAGGCCGAGGCCAGGTCGAGCCAGCGGCGTCCCGCGTCGAGGGCAACGGGAAGGCAGCCGCTGCGGTAGGCCACCTCGCACCGGCCCATCGCGAGCAGCGTCTGTGCGGCAGCGGCGTCGTACCCCTGCGTCTGCTCGGACAGGCGGTCGAGAATCTGCGCCGTCTCCCCCAGTTGGTCGCACCAGACCAGGGCCAGGGCACCCAGTGCGATCGCGCGGGTGAGGACGTCGTCCTGCGGCAGCGGTCCGTCCAGCGCGTCACGGGCGTACGAAGCCACGCTCACGGCATCGGCGGGGCGGCCTGCTGCGAGAGCCGACTGGAGTGCCGCGGCTGCCCGTTCACGGGTGCGGTCATCGCCGGCCGACAGCCCGGCCGGTCCCCCGCCCCTCCACGGCCGCTTGTCCAGGTCCGCCAGCTCGATCAGCACACGCTGGAGACGCAGGCCGAACACGGCGTCGTCGCATGGCCGGCCGCTCGCGATCAGCAAACGGGCCTCACGGTCGAGGAGTTCGGCTGCCTGACAGCCACGCCGGCTTCGCTCCAGGGCGTCGGCCAGGACGGGCACCACCTCCAGCCGCGCCGGGGCGGTGGTGAGCGCGTTCAGCGACGCGGACAAGTGCCGGACTGCTGCTGCCGGGTGAGCCGGCGCCTCGGCGCGGCCGAGTTCGGCCAGCAGGACCTCCTGCCCGGACGAAGGGGGTTCGCGCAGCGCACGCCGCAAGTAGGCCACCGCCCTCTCGGAGTCGCCGCGTGCGGCAGCCAGGCGTGCGGCGGCACGCAATGCGCCGACCACCCAGTCCCTGCCGTCGGGCCTGGCGGCGAGCAGATGCCCGGCGACCTCTTCCAGCGGGCGGTCCTGGTCGTGCAGCTGCCGGGCGGTCAGGTAGTGCGTGCATGATCCGTCGCGCGGACCGGACGTGTTGATGGCTTCCCCCTCGGATGGGCGGGCGGCCGCGTCGGACGCGAGCCATTCGACGGCCCCGAGCGGCGATGTCCGCTCGCCGGCACTCCCCGACCGCGCTGCGGCGTATTGCCGACGAGGTCGGCGATGTCAAGGCGGACCACCGCGACCGCCCCGTGGCAGCGCGGCCCAGGATGCGGCCTTCGCCGAGCCCGGAGTACTAAGGGCGGCAGTCGCGGCGTCCAGGGCGCACGCCGGCACGGCCCGGGCGGGCCTCCGGTCAGCAGTCCGCCCTCGCCCGGCAGAGCGGCTCCAGAAGCCTGCCACCTCACGCACTCCCACGATCTTTCAGACATGCCTGTCACCGCTGGTGGGGGCGCCTCGTCCTCGGCGTGGCCCCCATCAGCGGTGAGTCTCAGGCGCGGTGCCGGTCGAGGAAGTCGGTGATGAGCTGCTGCCATTCCTCGGGGCGTTCGACCATGGGCAGGTGGCCGGTGGGGATCTCCACGAGCTGGGCGCCGGGGATGGTGTCGGCGAGCTGGTGGTGCAGGCGGGTGGAGGTGAACCGGTCCTGGGTGGTGGAGATGACCAGGGTGGGTGCCTTGATGTGCGGCAGGTCGTCGCGGACGTCGGCCCGCGGGGCCAGCTCGGCGTGCTCGGGGGTGCCGTCGGCGACGCTTGCGGCGGTGAATCCGATCGCCTGCTGGAGCTGCTCGTCCGGCATCGCCTCCAGCGCGTCGGCTCCGAGGGCCATCATCGTGAGGTACTCGGCCAGCAGTTCACGGTCCCCCGACTCGGCCAGCTTGCGCCAGACGGGCAGGGCGAGCACGAGCCGGTTGTCCCGGTGGGGGAAGGTCGCGGTCAGCACGAGGGCGGTGATGCGCTCGGGGTGGCGGGCGGCCGCGCGGATGGCAACCGGGCCGCCGAGGGAGTAACCGGACAGGGCGAAGGTGTCCAGGCCCTCGGCTATGGCCGCGGCGACGAGCTGGTCGGCCAGGTCGTCCAGCTGCAACGGCTCGGCGGAGCGGGGGGTGTTGCCGCTGCCGGGGTAGTCGACACCGACCACGGTATGGCGGGCGGCCAGGCCGTCCAGGATCGGGCCGTAGGTGCCGACCACGCTGCTGCCGGCGCCGTGGGCGAGCGCGAGGCCGGGGCCGGAGCCCACGACGGTGCGGGCGAAGGTCGCTTCGGGCAGAGTCCGTGCGGACATGGTGCGTTCCATTCTTCGAGGAGTAGCGGGATCAAGTGGTTCTTCTGCGCTGCGACCAGGAGCGGATCCACTCCAGGGCGGGCAGCAGCGCCCGGCCGTCGGCGGTGAGGGTGTAGGTGGCGGGCCCGGGTGGGAGCCGGCCGTGGGTGATGAGCCCGGCCTCGACGAGTGCGCGCATCCGGTCGGCGAGCATCTTCATGCTGATGCGGTCGATGGCGGTGCACAGTTCGCCGTAGCGGGCGGGGCGGGTGGCCAGGGTGTGGAGGATGATGCCGTTCCACTTCTGGCCGAGGACCTCGAACGCGGCGATGAGGTCCGCGTCGGCTGTCAGCGGCGCGGGGGTGGTGCGGGCTGCCATCGGTTCTCGGTCCTCGTCCTCACGGGTGGTGCGGTATGCGGTGGGTGGGCCGCAGCCGGCCGGGGGATCACCGGCTGCGGCCCCAGGTGCCGCCTCGCTCCTCCCGGCAACGCGAGGCGGCGGAATCGGGAATCAGGGCAGCAGGACGGCCTTGCCGTGGTTGCGGCGGGCTTCCAGGTCGGCGTGCGCCCGCGCCGCTTCCGCCAGGGGGTAGGTGCGCCAGATCGGCACCGTGAGCCTGCCGTCGGCGGCCCTCTGCACCAGCTCCGGCAGGGAGTCCCCGGCCTGGTCGGCACCGCCCGCGCTGAAGCGGACGCCGTGCTGCGTGGCGGACATGTCGGCGATGGTGATGACGCGTGCGCCGTCGCCGGTCAGGGCGACGGAGTCGGCGAGCACGCCGGCGCCGGAGGCGTCGAGGACGAAGTCGACTCCCTGGGGAGCCGCGGCCCGCACGCGCTCCGCCCAGCCGTCGCCGTAGCGGACCGCGGTGGCTCCGAGCACGGTGAGGCGTTCGACGTCGTGTGCGCCGACCGTTCCGATGACGGTGATGCCGCGGGCGACGGCCAGTTGCACCGCGATGGTGCCCACGCTGCCGGCGGCGCCGTGGACGAGCAGGGTCTGCCCGGCCTGCGCACCCAGCTGCCCAAGGACACGGGACGCGGTCTCGCCGACCGTGACCAGCGAGGCGGCGACCTCCCACGACAGCGCCGCGGGCTTGGCCAATGCCCGGTCGAGCAGGGCGTATTCGCTGTAGCTGCCGCCGGCCGTGGCACCGAGGACCTCGTCCCCGACGGCCGCCTCGGCGCCCTCGCCGACCGAGTCGACGACACCGGCCGCGTCCAGGCCGGGGACCACGGGAAAGTGCGCGGAGACCTTGCCGGCCATCAAGCCGGACCGGATCTTCATGTCGAGAGGGTTCACGGAGGCTGCCCGTACCCGGATCCGGACCTGGCCCGGACCCGGCTCCGGCGTGGCGACCGCTGACAGTTGCAGCACGTCGGGGGCACCGTATGCGGAGAAGGTGATTGCTTTGGACATCAGAACTCCCGAAGGGGCGGGGAACCCGGACAGGGTCCCGG